>NZ_DATJIY010000071.1:0-18086 GCF_035492835.1 Dinghuibacter sp. | reverse complement strand
TGTTTTGCTGTGACACACAGCAAAACAGGGAAAAAAGAGGCACCACACCCCTCCGTACAGCCGGCAACCGAAGCGCGCAAGGGAACGAGAAAGCGCGCAAGGACCGGAGATTTTAGAATCCGTCGAACACGAAAGTCTCTTTCACGACCGGTTTACGCGGCAGCATGTCGGGGCGGACGCTGGCTTGGTAGATAAAGGACGCTACGATCACGGCGGCCTGTTTGAGGTCGTCGATACGGAGGTAGTCGTAGGTATCCATATTCGTATGGTGAGTCTTGGTCTCGTAGTCGAGGGGGTCCTGGATGAACTGGAAACCGGGAATGCCGACCCAGTCGAAGGAGAGGTGGTCGGTGGAGCCGGTATTGCTGAGCGTGACGGTGCTGGCGTCGAGGTCGGCAAAGGGGGCGAGCCACGCCTGGAATATCGGCTGGATGGCTTTGTTGTTTTGGGCATAGATGCCGCGGATGCGACCGGTACCGTTGTCGAGGTTGAAGTAGGCGCTCACGAGGTCGCGTTCGGGTTTGAACTGGCTGGTTTCGGCGTTGCCGAAGTGGTTCAGGACATAGTGATAGGAGCCGAGCAGGCCTTGTTCTTCACCGCCCCAGAGCGCGATCCGGATGGTACGTTTGGGTCGGAGGTGAAGGGAGTCCAGGAGGCGTACGGCCTCGAGCATGACTATGCTGCCCGCGCCGTTGTCGGTAGCGCCGGTGGCGGCCGACCAGGAGTCGAGGTGTCCACCCAGCATCACCAGCTGCGCCTTGAGGCTGGGGTCGGTTCCGGGTATCTCTCCCACGACGTTATAACCCCGGGTGTCGTCGCTGTTAAACCTGGCCTGGATGTCGAGGGTGAGCTCCACCGTTTTTCCTTCGTTGATGAGCCGTTTGAGCTTAAAACCGTCCTCGGTGGAGATGTTGGCTTCAGGGAGGAAGAGCGGGGTGCCCACTTTATAGTTCCGGAAACTTTGAACGCCTACGGTTCCGTCCTGTTTATTGCCGCCGGCATAGATCACCGCGAGGGCGCCGTTGGCCTTCAGCCGGAGCCGGTTCCTCTCCTGTTGCGCGACGGGTTTTAAATAGCCTAGGAGCATATCCCGTGTGAGCATATAGTCATCCGGTAGTTTCACGAGCTCGCTGTCGGTATAGCGGGTGGCATATGGTTTGGTGTCGTCGAAGGCGTGCTTGTCATTCGGCGCCGCGATCAATACGATCTTCCCCTTCATGTCGGCCGCGTGTTGTATCAGCCAGGCCGAATCCATCAGCTGACTCTGCGTCATCAAAAAAACCGGGGCGTGGATTTCGCCATTGGTGTTGTTGCTCCACGGTAACGGGTAACCGAGGATATATCCCGCATAGGGCGCTTTCATCCCGATATGAAAATCCTCGATCTCCCAGCCCCGGCCGTATTCACCCCAGGGCTCCAGCGCCGTATGCTGCATACCCCAGCCCTTCATCTCGGCGACCGCCCAGTTGGCGGCCCTGAAATAACCCGGCGAGTTCGTCAGCCGCGAGCCCGAGGCGTCGGTGATGTGATAGGCGATATCGGGGATATGCGAGTCCGTCATCTCGGCGTCCCGGATCATGCGAAAGGCGGTGGTATCGACGGGTTCCTGGGCAAAGAGCGCCAGTGGCGAAAGCGCCAGCAGTGAGAGCAGCAGTTTTTTCATAATGGCTGAATATAGAGCAAAAATCCGGGATTCCCGAGGCCGCGGCGGGCACCCGGTGGCTCGTCGACGGGGCCGCCCTGTCAGGTAGGCTTGTCGGTCGTGTTCTTGACAAGCGCTATACCCGAGAAGAAAAATATAAGTCCCAGCAGGATAAAAACAATCAGGCTGCGGGTGTGGTGCGGTCCACCGCCCCCATTCATGAATAGGATGGCCGCCACGACGAGGCCGATGATGCCCAGCGAAGCCAGGATGACGCCAAAGATTCTCTTTTCCATACCAGAGTAAATACAGAAACCGCACCAGAAATCCGGCGAGCGTCGTGCCGGTTCGTGGCCGCGTTTTGTACGGTTATGGACGGGCGCTGTCCGGTATTGTACAACTTTTACAGACGGTCAAAAAATGCCTTCGTTGATTTTCAATAAGTTGTGGGTTTAAAATACAGCTGGCAACTTTTTGGCATTGTATACTTCAACAAACCACAACAACAAAAACATTTAAAAGTATAGCCATGAAAAAGTTTTTCGCTCTTGCCGCTCTCGCCACTACCACCGCCCTTACGGCTGCCGCTTCCAACGACCTGAAGCACTTCGATACAAAGGCGGCGGTGACTACCCTCGATGCAAAGGATGTCAGGGATGTAAAGGATACCAAGGGCGCGCTCGACGCCTTCAACGCCAAGGCCGCCGCCAGCTTCAACGCCGACTTCAAAGGCGCCACCGGTATCTGGAGCTTCGACCAGGGATATAACGAGGTCCTGTTCTTTTGGAACGGCGATTTGATGGATGCCTTTTATGACAAGGATGGCAACATGATCGGCGCCTTCCACGAGGTAAAGGCCGACCGGCTGCCCGCCCACACCGCCGAAAAGATCGCCTCCTGGTACAAGGGGTATAAGATGAGCTTTGCCTCCGTACTGGAACGCAACGACCAGGACCCGGTTTACTACGTCACCGTCGAGAATGCCGAGCACCGCCTGGTATTGGAGGTCACGGGCGACGGGATGGTTCAGGAATACAAACGTCTCCGTTAAATATTTTTCTCATTTTCTCGTGTCTTTTTTCAGCCAACGCCCCCGCCTTTTGTCGGGGGCTTCACTTTTTTCGGCGGCGGCCCCGGTGGGGCCCTGGCGTCTTAGCGGCGCCTTCGTCAAGGATTCCTGGTGGATGGTGTAAATAATTGCGCCCGGCGATGAGCGCTGCGTTCCTTTACGGTACAAAACCCGAAAAGGATATGACAGACAATCATGACGGCATCGACCGCCGGGGCTTCCTGGAATGTATGGCGTGGGCCGGCACCGGCGTACTGTGGATGATGTCCGGCGGCGTCCTGAGGTCTTATGGCATGAGCCAGATGATCGACCGCGCCACCGGTAAGCTAAGGCAGGGGCTTGTACTGCCACAGGCTGATTTCACCTTCGCCCAGATCAGCGACAGCCACATCGGCTTTAGCAAACCCGCCAACCCGGACGTGGTCGGCACGCTGCAGGTCACCATCGACAAGCTCAACGCCATGCAGGAGCGCCCGGCTTTTGTGTTGCATACCGGGGACCTGACGCACCTGGCGCAGGCCGATCAGTTCGACGTGCTCGATCAGTCGCTGAAGGGGGTCAGGACGGAAAAGATTTTTTACGTGCCCGGGGAGCACGATATGCTGGACAACGGTAAGCTGTATGCGGAGCGTTTTGGCAAATCCACGTACAGCTACGACTACCACGGAGTGCATTTTATCGGGCTCAACAACGTCAGCGACCACGTCGATGGAGGGTTGGGCCGTATTGGCGCCGACCAGCTGCAGTGGCTCCGGAACGACCTGCAAGGTCTCTCCGCCAGCACGCCGATCGTCCTGTTTGCGCACATACCGCTATGGGCGATATATCCCGACTGGGGCTGGGGAACCGAAGACAGCGCACAGGCGCTGGCGCTTCTGAAGCGCTTCGGGTCGGTGTCGGTGCTTAACGGGCATATCCACCAGACCATCCAAAAGGTAGAGGGCAACATTACCTTCCATACGGCCTGCTCCACCGCCTTCCCGCAGCCAGCGCCGGGAAGCGCGCCCTCCGCGGGTCCGCTCAAGGTCCCCACCGAAAAGCTCCGGTCAATGCTGGGCATGACGAACGTACAATACGTGGAGCACAACCATACCCTGGCCGTCACCGATACCCTTTTGTCATGAATACGCTGTTATTCCTGCTGTGCGCCACGCTCGTGGCCAGCGCATCCGAACCCGTGGACCAGGGGTCCTCGATCACCTTTACCATCGCCAATTTCGGGATCGACGTGACCGGTTCCTTCAGCGGTCTCCAGGGGGCTATCCATTTCGATCCCGCATCAACCCAGACCGCGTCCTTCGACGTTTCGATCGACGCCGCCAGCGTCCATACCGGGAATTCGCTGAGGGATAGCCACCTGAAAGGGGAAGACTATTTCGACGTACAACACTGGCCGCGCATCCGGCTGGTGTCTACCTCGGTGACGCGTTCCGGTGACGGTTTTGTGTTCAACGGCAAGCTGTCTATCAAGAACCATACGATGGACGTCCGTTTCCCCTTCACCGCTACCAGCGACGCGCGGGGGACGCTGTTCACCGGTTCTTTCAAGATCAACCGCCGGGACTTCGGTATTGGCGGGTTCGGTACGATCGCCAACGAGCTTTCGGTAACGCTCAAGGTAGAAGCGGTATGAAAAAATATTACTGGATCGCGGCCCTGGCGGGTGGGATTGCCTGCATCGGCGCGGCGCTGCCCGACGAGCGTTATACCAACCTCCAGGTCCTCCCCAAGGACATCGGCGCCGCGGCGCTCAACCGCATCATGGTCGACGAGATCGAAGACGGGCTGGGGGTGGCTTGCGGATACTGCCATACGGGCACCGACTATGCCAGCGACGCGAAACCGGAGAAGCGGATTGCCCGGGCGATGATGAAGATGACGCTGGCCACCAACAAGAAATATTTTAAGGTGAAACATCCGGCCTTCGGCTCACTCACCGTCACTTGCGTCACCTGTCACAAAGGCGAGGCCTTTCCCGACGGAAAGTGACGGGTTCTAGATTTGGGATGAGCTCGTTTCCTTCGACCCCGGCTTCTGCCGGGGTTTTTTGGTGAGCCATAATTCGGGGTTGAGGCCCTTTTGATTTTTGAGGAGAATAAAGTCGAGCTGCCCGGGATCGGTGTCGGCCTCGTCGGCCACCTGCCCGATGACGGTCCCTTTTTTGACCTTGTCGCCTTTGCCCACTACCACGGACGCCAGGTTCCCATAGGAGGTCAAATAACTCCCATGGCGGAGGATCAACACTGTTTTCCCGTCCACTATCGTGACGGAGGATACTTCCCCGTCAAAAACGGCGCAAACGGCCACGCCGGGTTCGGCGCTGATGGTGATGCCCGGACTGAAGAAAGTGACGCGGTCGTCGATACGGTTGGAGCCGTAGTGATACAGGATGGTACCCTTCTGAACCGGCCAGGGCAGGTGGCCCTTGGCGACGGTGAAAGCGTCTTTGGCGGCCTTTTTGTGGGCTTTGCCCGCCACGAGGTGCGGGATAGGGGTGGTCAGGAGGAAGGCAAGGAGTAGGGTACGCATACCTGTGTAACGCCCTGTCAGCCCGAATATTGCCCTATTGCGGGTATTTTACCCGCACTTTAAGATAGGCGTTTACCAACAACCCATTCTGGCGGGCGGGCGTCCAGTGGCTGGTTTTATCGATAAATTCAGCCAGGACCTGGGCCAGCCGGCTTTGTTCCATCGTAAGGGCCTTTACGTTGCCGGTGGTACCGTCATAATATACGACGAACTGCATTTCGCAGGTACCCATCGACGATACCCCGTCGTCGTCCAGCGAAGCCGTGTTCTGCCGCAGCGCCGCCTTCAGGTCCCTGATCCACGCCTGGGGCCCGCCGGGGTATACGGGCTCTTTCTCCGCCTTGGCGTAGACCCTCGTCCGGTCGCGGGTGCTGGCGTCGACCATCAGGGTGTCGGGTATCTTTTGGGCTGGATCCTTTTGGGCGCGCGCGGTGAGCGTGCAAAGCAGGCACAGGAGCGTGAGGCTGGGCAGTAGGCGGTTCATAACACAGGCAAATGGACTACGAATGTAGCTATATTTGCCCAAACGAAGGCTCGGTTGCCATGGACGCCATTGCGGATGAAAGACGGCTTCTCCGGCAGATCGCCGGGGGAGACAAGACTGCTTTTAAGGGGATATACGATCACTATTGGGATGATCTGTACAACCTGGCCTTGCCCTTCCTCAAATCCACCGAGACCGCTCAGGACGTCACCCAGGAGGTGTTCCTGAAGCTTTGGGCAAAGAGGGATTCTCTTCCCGGGATAACAGACTTTAACGCCTATATATTCATCATGCTCCGGAACGAGGTGGTTACCGCCCTCCGGCGTAAGAACAGGGGGGCTTTACACTATGATCGTTATCGCCGTTCCCTGCCGGCGGATTTCCTGGCGTCCCAGCCGATGGACCTGAAGGAATTGGAAGCCCTCGTCCGGGAGGCGATCCTCCGTCTGCCGCCGCCGCAGGACCTGTTTATCGACCTGACGCGCAACCAGGGGCTCAGCCACGAGGAAATCGCGCAAAAACTGGGTATTTCCAAAAAAACGGTGAGCAATACACTGACCAAGGCGCTGAGTAATATCCGCAAGTACCTCCGCGACCACGGCGCCTAAAACACAGCGCCAAAAAAAATCCGGATTTTTCGAGGGTGTACCGCCAACGGCAGGCGTCTTTACCGTCATGGACCTTGCTTATTTCAATTCCCTGATAGAAAAATACCTAACCGACTCCATCCAACCGTCCGAGGAGCAAGAGCTCCTCGACGCGTTGGAACAAACTGCCTATCGCGCCGAGTTCGAGCGCATCATGGATGAACTGGCCAGGGAAGGCGCCTTTTCGGACGCCCCCGACCCCCTGGCCCGGGAGGCTGGCTATGAAAAATGGATGGGCGCGGTCAGCGCCCGGGAACTACGACCCTTGAGACATCTCCCGCGACTGATTTCGGTAGCGGCGGCCGTGCTCCTGATCGCAGGAGCCGGCGTTTATTTCCGGCTGCATTCGCTCCGGAAGGCGGTGGTTTCGGCCCCAGCGCCGTCCGTCGCCGCGGCGCCGGTCACACCTGGCGGGAACCGTGCCGTCCTCCGGTTGGCGGGGGGGCGCACGATCCTCCTGGACAGCGCCCACGACGGCCTCCTGGCCACGCAGGGTGCGACCCGGATAGTCAAGCAGGACAGCGGGGAATTGCGGTACCAGGCCGCCCCGGCGAGCGACGCCGTCGTGTCCAACACCATAAGCACCCCCCGGGGGGGCCAATACCAGCTCGTCCTGCCCGACGGCACCAGGGTATGGCTGGATGCTTCCTCTTCGCTAACCTTCCCCACCGGCTTCCGCGGAAACGAACGGATCGTCGACATGACAGGCGAGGCCTATTTCGAAGTGGCGCCCAACGCGCGCCAGTCTTTCAAGGTACGCGTGGACGGCGTGACGGTGGAGGTGCTCGGGACCCATTTCAACATTATGGCGTACGGCGATGAACGGGCCGTAAAAACCACGCTGATCCAGGGCTCTGTCAAGGTGACCAAAGACGCCTTCAGCCAGGTGCTTCGGCCCGGCGAGCAGGCCGTGCTGGATCGGGAAGGCGCCGCCCCATCCGTACAAACCGCCGACGTCGGGCAGGCGGTGGCCTGGAAAAATGGCTATTTCGAATTTGAAAACATGGACCTTAAAACGATTATGCGGCAAATCAGCCGTTGGTACGACGTCGACATCCGTATCGAAGGCCAGGAGCAGCAGGCCCGCTTTGGCGGGGGTATCAGCCGTAAGCTGGAGCTTACGCAGGTGTTGCGGCTGCTAGAGACCAACGGCGTCCGGTTCCGGCTGGACAACAGGACACTCATTGTTAACCCTCAATCATAAATGCTATGTAGGAAAAGGAATGCTTGCCAGGGATCACCCATGAAAAACCGGAAGCGTTGAAGCCACTCCCGGTGAACAGCCTGGGCTCTCCCAATGTTACAATCTCCAAGACTGCCATTGTTTCACCCAAACTCGAACAAAGTTATGCATTTTATGCCTCTTTGTACGCCTCCCCCCTATGCCCGGAGGTGTCTAACGAAAATGCTGCTGTACATGAAATTAACGATCATCCTGTTGCTTGCTGCCTGTCTCCAGGTCAGCGCCAGGGGCTACAGCCAAACGGTTACGATCGTCGCCAAAAACATCCCGGTCCAAAAGGTTTTCCGGGAAATATTCCGGCAAACCGGCGTCTCCGTCGTTTATAACGAAAACCTTTTTCAAAAGAGTCCCCCGGTAACGATCGACGCCAGGAACGCGTCGATCGGCGCCGTGCTGGACCAGTGCCTGAAAGACCAGCCGTTCCATTATGTCATCGCCGACGGGGCTATTTCGATACAGCCCTCGGCCGTCGCCGTCACCCCGGAACAGACCCTCCGGGGAACGGTCACCGATACCGCGGGCGCCCCGCTCTCGGGCGTTTCGGTGACCGTCAGGGGAAGGACGATCGGCACCACAACGGACAAGGACGGCGCATTTAGCCTGGTATTGCCCGACGGGTTGACTTCCGGGAAGCTGGTATTCTCCTCCATCGGTATGGAAACCCGGGAAGTGTCTATCGGCTCGACGACGGATTTCCGGATCGTCCTGAAACGGATGCCCGTCGCCATGAACGATGTGGTGGTGATCGCGTATGGGGCGGTGAAGCGGAAAGACCTGACGGGTTCCATAGAAACGATCAGGAACGAGGACCTCGTCAAGGGCGGACCTACCAACATCGTTTCCGCCCTCCAGGGGAAAGTCGCAGGGGTGGCCATTTCACAAAGCGACGGGGCGCCGGGCGCCGGGCTGACCATCCAGGTCCGGGGTATCAACTCCTTCCTCTCCGGGTCGCAGCCGCTGATCGTCATCGACGGGATCCCCTATGTCATGGAGAATAGCAGCGCCACGCCTCCTTCGGGGGTGACCGGCGAGCAGGCTTCCATAAACGCCCTCTCCTTTATCAACCCGGCCGATGTGGAATCCATTTCGTTCCTGAAGGACGCCTCGGCAACGGCCATTTACGGTTCGCGGGGCGCCAACGGCGTCGTGCTCATCACGACCAAAAAGGGAAAAATGGGCGCCGACAAGGTGGAGCTCAACCTCAACACGAGCGTCTCGCACGTGATCCGGGAAATAAAGATGCTGGACGCCTACGGTTATGCCTCCATGCAAAATGAAGCGGTCAGCAATGCCAATTATTTCGAACCGGGGCCTACGCCCCGCACGTTGCCCTTTCCCGGCGTGAAGGAGATGTCCCCGACCAACCCGGACTCCATGGTATACTACCCGGGCCCCAAGGACTATATCGGGCACAGCACCGATTGGCAAAAGGCGATCTTCCAAACGGGGATCACCCGGAACTACAGCCTCAACTTTTCGGGCGCCAGCGAACAGGGCAGCTACCTGCTCAGCGGGAGCTACCTGGACCAGACGGGCGTCATCGCCGCCTCCCGGTACCGCCAGTACGGCATCCGGGCCAACCTCAGCCGGAACGTAAAGAAATGGCTGGTCGTCGGCTCCAACACCAGCTTCAACCGGTCCACCAACCAGATGGTCAAGACCAACAACGAAGATTTGAGCGGCGGTGTCGGCGTCGTCAAGGCCGCCTTGGCCTTCGCGCCCACGGCATCGGTGTATGACTCGACCACCCATGACTTCACGGCCGCTACGGAAATATCCAACCCTTATGTGTACGTCCACAGCGTCAAGAACCAGGTGCTGATCTCCCAGGTGTTTTCGTCCAACTATCTGGAGGCGACGATCCTGCCCGGTTTGACATTCCGGGAGAACATCGGGGTCAGCTATTTCAACAACCAACGCGAGCAATATTATCCGCGGACGACCTATGAAGGGCTGTCCCAGAAGGGGCTGGCCTATCAGGCCCAGGGATGGTACAACTCCATCACCGCCGAAAGCGTCCTGGGGTATACAAAAACGCTGGGCAAACACGCGCTGAACGCCACGGCCGGGTTTACGTACGAAGACGACCAGTACAGCACGAAAAGCCAGACGGCAAGCGACTTCGTCAATGACCTGCTCCAGGACAATAACATGGCCGGAGGCCAGAACTATACCCAGCCCCAAAGCAATAAAGGTAAAAGCGACCTGGCTTCGTTTATCGGCCGGGTAACGGACAACTGGCTGGACAGGTATCTCTTCACGGTGTCGTTCCGTGAGGACGGGACCAGCAAGTTCGCCCCGCATAACCGGTGGTCGTTCTTCCCCTCCGGCGCCTTTGCCTGGAAGGTATCCAACGAACGCTTCATGCAGATGGTGCATTCAGCCGTTACGGACGTAAAGCTTCGCCTCAGCTATGGCAAAACGGGCAATCAGGCCATCAATCCCTACCAGACGCAGGACCAGCTGATCCCCTTCCCCTATGCCTTCAACGGCACGCTGGCCAACGGATACGCGGACAACCAATATGCCGGGCCAGGTAACGTAAACCTGATCTGGGAGACGACCGATCAGTATGACGCCGGTCTCGACTTTAACCTGCTTAACAGGATAATCACCTTCCACGGGGACCTGTATTACAAACGGACGCACAACCTGCTCCAGAACATCACCATACCGCCCAGCACCGGGTTTACCACCCAGCTGGTCAATACCGGCGAGATCGACAACAAAGGCCTGGAGCTGACGGTGGGCGCTTCCCCGATAACGACCAGGGATTTCAGCTGGAACCTGTCGGGAAACATTTCCTTCAACCGCAACAAGATCGTCAGCCTCGGTGACGGCGTGGACCACCAGTTTGCCACCCGGATCAACACCAACGGGGACCAGCCGTTTATCGAGAAGGTCGGACATCCGATCGGCGCGCTGTACGGATACGTCGAGCAGGGTATCTATAAGAACGAGGCCGAGGTCCGCGGTGACCCGGTCATGGCGGGCCAGGGCGATGCCATTATCAAACGGACGGTGGGCGAGATACGGTATGCGGACCTGAACCACGACGGCGTGATCACTGCGAACGACCAGAACTTTATCGGGGACGTGAACCCCAAATTCACGTATGGTTTCAGCAATAATTTCAGCTACAGGAATTTTACGCTGAATATCCTTTTCCAGGGGGTGTACGGGAACGACATCATCAACATGAACACGTACTACCTTTCGAACATCGGCGGTTTCAACAATGTCACGCAGAGCATGTGGGACAACCGGTGGACCTTCGCCAACTGGGACCATGCCACCGATCCGAAGGCGGAACAGCAGTACTGGAGGGCGTTCAAGTTCACCCGGCGCTTTATCGAGGACGGCTCGTACCTGCGGCTCAAAAACGTGACCCTGGGGTATGACGTACGCGTAAAGACGCGGCTCATCCAAACATTGAGGGTGACCCTGAGCGGGAGCAACCTGATCACCGTTACCAAATACACCGGCTACGACCCGGACATCAACGGTTATGGCAACGATCCCTCCCGCCGGGGCGTGGATATGGGCGGCTATCCCAGCGCGCGCACCTATACCCTGGGCGTGCAATGCATTTTCTAATATCTCAATCGTTTTAGCGATATGAAAAAAATAATATTTGCGCTGTTCGCCGGTTGCGCCCTGTTGGGCGGACCGTCTTGCAACAAGGCGCTGACCGAAACCCCGTACAGCTTTATTTCGCCGGCCAACTTCTACAAGGACGAGGCGGATGCGGTGGCCGCCGTCAACGGGGTGTATGCCGCTTTCTGGGGCTGGGGGCTGATGTACCAGTCCTATTGGCTCATCGACCTGGACTGCGATCACGCGGACGGGGCCGACTGGTTCCTGGGCAACATCGGGGCCGGTAACCCTTCCGGTTTCTGGGGGATCAACAACATCTGGGCAGACCACTACCTGATGATCAGCCGCGCCAATGCCGTGCTGGAGAACATCGGGGGCGCCAGCATGGACGACGGGGAGAAGAACCGGCTGATCGGGGAAACGTCGTTCCTCCGCGGCTGGGCCTACTTCGACCTCGTCCGGATCTACGGCCAGGTCCCCATCCACCTCCATACCGTGGCTTCGGGAGACAGGGCGGATATGCCGAAGTCCCCCGTGGCGGACGTGTTCGCGGTCATTACTTCTGATTTTAAAAGGGCGGACAGCCTCCTCTATCCCGCCGGTGATTCCCGCTCCGGCGAAGTGGGGAGGGTCAACAAGGGGGTGGCCGAGGCATTCCTCGCCAAGGCGTACCTGACCATGGGCGCGGGTTCGCTGGCGGGCGCCACGCTAACCGTACGCGGCGGCCCCGATAATGGGCAGTACACATACAACAAGGACGTCGTGGCGGGCTACGAGGGTTTTGACAGCCGGGCCTGTTTCGATTCGGCCCGGACGATGGAATTGAAGGTCGTCAACAGCGGTTTGTACAAGCTGTTTCCCAATTTTATGGACGCCTTCCAGATCGCCAACCGGAACGTCGGCGAGAACATGTGGGAGATCCAGGCGCTGGCTGGGAACAACAGCCTCGAAACGGATTTGTACTACTATTTCAACTGTGCGCAGCCGGATCGCAGCGGCGTTGGGGCCGTTTGGATGACGGACAACCACTACAACGACTATGAGCATGACGACGACCGCATCCTTTACGGCGTAGCCCATCAATATATCGTGGACTACGGTCAGCCGCAATACACCAACTTTATCCTGTATCCCCAGCAGGACACCGCGCTGTACAAATGCAATACCGATACCTGCGCCTTTATCTTCAACGCCACGTATTACGACAGGGCCTATTCCATGAAGTACAGCTATGTCACCAACCCCGGTACCGCCAACTCCGACAACGATATCCCGATGCTGCGGTATACGGAGGTGTTGCTGGGTTTCGCGGAAGCGGAGAACGAGGTAAATGGTCCCACTGCGGACGCCTACCTGTACTTGAACATGGTGCGCACCCGAAGCCATGCGTCCGCCGCGCCCACGGGGATGAACCAACAGCAGTTCCGTTCGTTCGTGTTCGAGGAGCGGGGCCGGGAGCTGACGTTCGAGTCCCAACGGCGCTACGACCTGCTGCGGTGGGGCGTCTATCTCCAGGTGATGAACAAGCTGGGCGTGGTTCAGCAGGGCAACGACCAGGTAAGCAAGGTACGGGCCAGCAGGAACCTGCTGTTCCCCATCTCCACGGATGAAATCAATGCAAACCCCTCCCTGGGAGGCAACAACCCCGGGTGGTAACTATTAAAAAACGATCATCATGCGCATCCAACGATATATTTTACTGGGACTTCTTTGCGGGATATCCTGTAAGAAGAACGACACGGTGACCTACGGGCCGCCCAGCATCACCCGGGTTGCCCAACCCCTCGACGCGGCCAGCATCGATACCGCCAGCTTTACCCAATGGGTCATCATATACGGCAATAATCTGGGGTCGGCCCAATCGGTTTCGTTCAACGACCAGTCGGTGTCGCCGCAGGGATTTTATGCCTCCGATACCTCCGTCACCGTGCAGGTGCCGAGGTCCATCCCCCAGCATGTAACCAACACCGTAACCGTTACGACCAAGACCGGGACGGCGACCTTCAGTTTCACCGTCCTGATCCCCGACCTCCAGCTCGCGGGGATGTTCAACGAGTACACCCCGATAGGCGATACGCTGACCCTCACCGGTCAGAACTTCGACCTGTACGACCTGGATACGACGTCCACCACGGTGACCTTTACGGGTGGCGTGTCCGCAAACGTCATCAGCGGGACCGCCACGGCCCTGAACGTGATCGTGCCCGCGGGCGCCCAGCCGGGACCCGTCGAGCTCAAGGGCGCCATCCTGAACATAGACCTGACGAGTACGGCCTGGTACATGGACAACCGGAACTTCCTGTTCGACATGAAAAACTTCAACGGCTGGAACGGCACCTCATACCTGTCGAGCGGACCCGTTCCCGCGCCCATCAACGGCCCTTATTTTCACGTGGCCAAGTCCTGGCAGGGCGGTTGGGCATGGGACCCGTTCTGCAGCAATAACTGCGCGATGCCGGCCGCCCTGGTAGCGGACCCCACCCAATACGTCAACTATGCGTTGAAGTTCGAGCTATACACGCCCAATACCCTCCCGGCCCTGCCGCTGGATCTCTATATGTGTTTCAACAGCGGCAACTTCAAAGAATATTTTTATGATCCCAGCGGAACCGGCACTTTCCCCTTTACCACCCACGGGAAGTGGGAAACCTTTACCGTTCCATTGGCTGGTTGGGGGAACCTCGCCGGGTTCACCTTTAGCAATCCCATCATCATGGAGTTCATGCTCAAGGACGCCAACCCCAGCCAAAGCGATTTTTCCATTTGTAACTTTAGAATGGTGCCCATCAAATGAGAGCGAAAAGGTTTATGATCGGCTGGGCCTGCCTGGCGCTGGCGCTGGTCAGCCGGCCTTGCTACGGACAACAGGTTTTCGATATCACGCGCTATGGCGCCAAAGGCAACGGCGCCACGCCTGCCACCGCATCGATCAATAAAGCCATCGCCGCGTGCGTGGCGGCCGGGGGCGGGACGGTGTATGTGCCGGCGGGGACCTTCGTCACCGGGTCTTTCCGGTTGTACAGCAACGTCAACCTTTACCTGAGCCCCGGCGCCGTGTTGCTGGGGTCGGACAGGATGGAGGACTATCTGTTGCAAAAAGACCTGGGCTTTTCGGGTTATGGCGCGGGGAACAAGCTGGGGATCGTCTATGCCGACCACGCCGAGAACGTATCCATTACCGGTACCGGGACGATCGACGGGCGGCCGGAAGCCTCTCTCCTGATGGACAGCGTCCAGCAGGAAGGCGCCGACGACGCGCGGTACGCTCGTCAGGGCGCGGCGTACATGGATGCGTCGATAGACAAGTCCGAGGCGCCGGTGATGTGGAAGGGCGTATATGGCGACCGGCCGGGCGTGGAGGTCATGTTCTCCTTTTGCAAAAAGGTTACGGTCCGCGACATCACCATCCGCAACGCCGCCGACTGGTCGATGAACCTGATGGCCTGTGACGACGCCAAGGTGATGGGGATTTCCATCAAGAACAATATGTCCGTCCCTAACAGCGACGGCATCGACATGTACGATTCGCGGAACGTGGTGATTTCGGACTGCGACATACACGCAGGAGACGACGGCATCGCCGTGATCAGCACCAGCAACCTGACCGTGACGAACTGTATACTCAACTCCCGTTCCAGCGGCATCAGGATTGGCTACAACGCCTTCAACGGCGATAATTCGGGGAACCTGTTGTTTGACAACGTCAGGATCTACGGCTCGAACCGGGGTATCGGTATCTTCCAACGTCAACAGGGAGACCTGGAGAATATGGTCTTTTCCAATATGATCATCGACACCAGGCTTTACCCGGGACAGTGGTGGGGGCACGGAGAGCCGATCCACATATCGGCTCTCCCGGCCCTGGGTTCAAAAACGGTGGGGGCTATCCGGCACGTCCGGTTCTCCAACATCATCGCCACTGGAGAAGAAGGCGTCGTCTTGTATGGCTCGCCTCAGAGCCGGCTGACCGATATCCGTTTTGACAGGGTATCGTTGCGCCTGCAACGCGGTCCGCTGACGGATCATTATGGCGGCAACTTCGACCTGCGTCCGAGTAACGACCCCGCCCAGTCGATCTTTGCCCATGACATACCCGCGATATACGCGCAATACGTGGATGGCCTCGACTTCAGGGACCTGTCCGTCAGCTGGGGGACGGATATGCCCGCCTTCTTCACTTCCGCCCTGGAATGCCGCCATTTCCAGGGGCTCACGATCGACGGGCTCGACGGCAGCGCGGCGTCGGGCGCCGTCCTCGACCTCCACAACGGGTCGGACGTGCGCATCCGGGAGGCGCGGGTCCGCGGTAAGCTGCTGGAGCAGGACAGCGTCACCGGTCTCGACGCGGGCGTTTTGGCTGATACCATTCCTACGTTGTCCAACAATGGGTACGGCGCGGCTGTATCGAAAGCGCCGTCGTCCTTCGTCACGACCAACGGGGTTTCGTTCAGCCTGGAGGGCAAGCCGTATCACTATATCGGCGCCAATTACTGGTACGGTCCCTTGATTGCGGTGAACGAGACCGGCAAGGCCCGGGTCAAACGGGAGCTGGATTTCCTGGTGTCCAAGGGCGTGACCAACCTCCGCGTGCTGGCGGCGGCGGAAGGCGCGGGCTTGCTCAGCGGCCGGGAACGGGTCGGGCCGCCGGTACAGCCCCGGGAGGGCGTGTTCGACGAAAAGGTCCTCCGCGGCCTGGACTTCCTTCTTACCGAGATGGGTAAGCGCCACATGAAAGCGGTCCTCTACCTCAGCAACAATTGGGAATGGAGCGGCGGCTTTCTGCAATACCTGAACTGGCAGGGTTTGCTGCCGGCGGACAGTATAAAGCCAAAGCTCAGCTGGGACCGCCAGCGGGACTATGTACGGCAATTCTATACCTGCCAGGGTTGTAAAGACGGGTACGCGCTCCAGGCAAAGACGATAATTTCACGGGTGAATACGATCACGCATCAACCTTACACGGAGGACCCGGCTATCATGGCCTGGGAGATAGGGAACGAGCCCCGGCCGATGCGTCCCGTTGCCAACGGCGCCTACCGGGCGTGGATAACCGGCGTCGCGGCTTATATCAAGTCGCTCGACCCGAATCACCTCGTCACGGTTGGAACGGAGGGCGTCGCCAGCACCGAGAGCATGCCGCTGTTCGAGCAGATCCACGCGGCACCCGCCGTTGACTATCTGACCATCCACATCTGGCCCAAGAATTTCGGTTTCTTCCAGGATACCTCGATCTTCAAAAGCTGGGATAACGTCATGGTAAAGGCCGCCGCCTATATCGACGAGCACCTGCCCGTGGCGGCCCGGCTGCAAAAGCCGATGGTGATCGAGGAATTCGGTCTTCCAAGGGATTTGCAAAGGTTCAGCCCGTCGGCTCCGACCCGATTGAGGGATGCATTCTATGCCTATATATTCCAACGGTGTCTTTCCGAGAAGGTATTGGCCGGGTGCAACTTCTGGGCTTTTGGCGGGATCGCCAGGCCGATCCCCGGCCAGGTCTTCTGGAAGCAGGGGGATGCCTGGATGGGCGACCCACCGGGTGAGGAACAGGGGTTGAACACGGTCTTCGACAGCGACCGGACGACCTGGGCGCTCATTACGGAATGGGCTGGTAAATTGGCCGCCAAGCCATAGATTTGCTTGAAACAGATCTATGCGTAAGATGATCGTACTCGGCGCCGCGGCCCTGCTCACGTCCTTTATCAAACCTCCCATCCGCTGGGTAGCCATCGGCGACTCGATCACGTACCTCAACGACCATACCGACGAAACCGGCGGCCGCCTGAAAAAGGGTTACCTGTCCCGGGTGACCGAACTCCTGCCGAACGTACAATACGTCAACCAGGGGCACAACGGCTGGACGTCGCGGGGGATCGCCCGGGCCATCGACAAGCTGGGCATCCCGGAGGCGGATGTGTATACCGTTTTCCTGGGGACCAATGACTGGTGGAGCGGAGACCGGGTCGGGAAGTGGGCCGACTACGAGCGCGGCACGGGCGACACCACCGTGTATGGGTCCTTTCGGGTCATCGTGAATAAGATCCGCAGCCTGAACAACAGCGCCCGGGTCGTCTTGATCACGCCAATGCCACGGACCGATTTCGTTTATATCAACGACGCGCATAACAACGCCTACGGCTCCTATAAGCCCAAGGCGGGGCAGACCCTGGAACAGGTGGTCGACGCCATCCGCGACATCGGGCGCCGCGAGCATTTTACCGTCATCGACCTTTACCACGACCACCGTTTCGCCCTCCGGCACCTGGTGCGTTTCAAAAGGCTGAAGGACCCGGCGACCGGCGCGTACAAGGACTACGGCTACCCCGAGTATACGAAGATCCCCTGGAGCCCGTCGGACGACTATCCCTATCCGCCGGAAGCGATGGACATGACCTATGACGGGCTGCACCCTTCGGACAAGGGGGACTCGGCGATTGCGGGGGAGCTGGTGAAGGTTTTTTGATTCCGCGCCAGCCCGCCCCGGGTCCGCGCCTTTTTGGGCGTTTACCGCAGTGTTTTTCCGGTTCTTCTCACGCGTCCCGTGGCGTTCGTTGTCATGGGCGAGTTTTGGGGAATGAAATATTTGTTCCTCCTTTTTGCGCTGTTATCCTTTTGTGCCGCGTTCGCCCAGGGGCCGCCTCCTGGCGACCGGCCGGGCCCCGGCGGCACGGGCGCGACCGGCCGTCTGTATGGTAAGATCGTGGACTCCACCGGCCACGGTATCGCCCACGTATCCGTGCTGGTGCTCGGCCCGGCCGCGAAGGGCGCGGCGGATGGGAAAGGCGCCCCGGGCGCTCCCGCGGGCGGCAAGAACGTCTTGCTCAAGGGCGGCGAGACGCAAAGCAATGGCGACTTCTCGATCGAGGATCTGCCACTGA
>NZ_DATJIY010000070.1:0-28960 GCF_035492835.1 Dinghuibacter sp. | reverse complement strand
AGACTCCAACGCGACCGCGACATGGCCATCCTCTTCATCACCCACGACCTGGGCCTCGTCCGCGAGGCCGCGGACCGGGCCCTGATCCTTTACCGGGGCCGCCTGCTGGAAGAGGGTCCCGTGCCCACCGTTTTTGACGCGGCCAGGCACCCTTATACCCGCGCCCTCCTGGCGTGCCGCCCCGCCAACACCCCCAAGGGCCACCGCCTCCCCGTGGTCGAGGACTTCTGGCAAGGCAACGACGACTCCAGCGCACCCGTGGGCCGTCCTTCCTCTGGCGCCGGCGCAACCTCGCCTGCCGTCCGCCCGGTCCCGGCGGGCCGCCCATCTCCCGCCGCCCCCGGCACGACCGCTCCGGACACGACCGCTCCGGGCCAAGACGTCTTGCTCCGCATCGAAAACCTCCAGGTCCACTTCAAGACCCGCCACGCCCCGCCCGTAAAAGCCGTCGACGACGTCTCCTTCGACATCCGCGAAGGCGAAATCCTCGGCCTGGTCGGAGAATCCGGCTCCGGCAAAACCACGATCGGTCGCGCGCTCCTCCGGCTAATCCCCATAACCCACGGCCGTATCCTCCACCGCGAAAGGGACATGAAAACCTTAAAGACCAGCGACTTCCGCCGCGACCTCCAAATCGTCTTCCAGGACCCCTATTCCGCCCTGAACCCACGGATGACCCTGGGCCAAACCCTACGGGAAACCCTGAAAAAGGCAGGCGCCGCCACCCAGGGAACCGCCGCCGGCATTCCGGGAACCAGCGGAACCGCTACCGCCCGGACCCCGGCGGACATGCTCGACCTCGTCCACCTCCCCCGGACCTTCGCACAAAAGTATCCGCACGAATGTTCCGGCGGTCAACGCCAGCGCATCGTAATCGCCCGCGCGCTCGCGATGAACCCGTCCTTCGTCCTCTTCGACGAATCGGTCTCCGCCCTCGACGTCAGCGTCCAGGCGCAGATACTCAACCTGATTGGCGATTTGAAACAAGCCCTTGGCTTTACAGCGGTATTCATCTCCCACGACCTCGCCGTGGTCCGCTACCTTTGCGACCGCATCGTCGTGCTCAAAAACGGCCGGATCGAAGAAACCGGCGATGCCGAGTCCGTCTATAACCAACCCCAATCGTCATATACCCGCTCCCTCCTGGAGGCGATCCCCGACAGAACGCAAAGGCTACCTTGAGTCCTATCTCAGAAATCCCGCAGAACTAACCTTTATGCCATCTTTTTGCCGCAGCCTTTTTAGCTATCTCGGCCCGCCTTTCGGGCGTGAGGCTATCGGCCCGGGCGCGTCCCCCCTTCAATCCACCAAGTCTGCCCAGGGCGACAGCTGCGGGGTTCTTTTCTTTTGGATTGGGAATATCATTTTCCTTCCCGCCGGTAGTTTTTGCCATACCCAAATATAAAAATCTCTTGCTTGCCCGCTCAAGCATACGAGGAGTATTTGTACCGTCAGGTAAAACCCGCAATTGTTTTTACTCGTTTTTAAGGATATTTGAAAGGGTAGATACCCCAAAATCCGTATTTTGACAAATTGTATAATAAGAAGTACCTTTGCAGCCCCAAAATCTCATGCCGTAACATGACACCCCGGGGTGAAAAAGACGGGTGGTTCACAGTCAAATAAAGCAAATGAAATTATCCCAGTTCACGTTTGACCTACCGTTAAATCTTATTGCCCAGCACCCTGCCAAGAAGCGAGACGAAAGCCGGCTTATGGTCATCGAGCGAAAAACCGGGAATATAGAGAACCGGAACTTCAAAGACATCATGGACTATTTCACGGACAAGGACGTCTTTGTCGTGAACAATACCAAGGTCTTCCCGGCGAGGATGTACGGACGGAAGGAAAAGACCGGGGCGAAGATCGAGGTCTTCCTGCTCCGCGAGCTCAACAAACCCAACCGACTCTGGGACGTGATCGTTGATCCGGCCCGGAAGATCCGGGTGGGGAACAAGCTGTACTTCGGGGATAACGACGAGCTGGTGGCGGAAGTGATCGACAACACCACTTCCCGCGGCCGGACGATCCGCTTCCTGTTCGAAGGCAGCGACGACGAGTTCCGTAACATCCTGGAAACCCTGGGCGAGACCCCCCTGCCCAAGTATATCAAGCGCAAGCCCGACGAAGAGGACAAGGAACGCTACCAAACCGTGTACGCCAAGTTTGAAGGAGCGGTGGCCGCCCCAACCGCCGGTTTGCACTTTAGCCGCGAATTGATCAAACGGCTCGAGATCCAGGGCATCCGTTTTGCCGAGGTCACCCTGCACACCGGTCTGGGCACCTTCCGCCCGATCGAGGTGGAAGACCTGAGCAAGCATAAGATGGACGCCGAATACTACCGGATCGACGAATTCGCCTGTAAGATCGTCAACAAGGCCAAGGAGGAAAACCACCGCATATGTTCCGTGGGCACCACGACCATGCGCGCCCTGGAATCCTCGGTGACGGCGCAGAAGCTGCTCAAGCCCTCCGAAGGCTGGACCAATACCTTTATCCATCCTCCTTACGACTTCAACATCGCGGATTCGCTGGTGACCAATTTCCACCTGCCGAAAACCAGCCTGCTGATCATGGTGTGCGCCTTCGCGGGCTACGAGCTCACCATGGAGGCCTACAAGAAGGCGATTAAGGATAAATACCGCTTTTTCAGCTACGGTGACGCCATGCTGGTCCTGTAATTATGAGACCGATGAGTAGCAAAGTGCCGAAGGACACGCTGACGATCATGACCGAGTTGGTTTTGCCCAACGACACCAACGGTTTTGGCAACCTGATGGGCGGCCGGCTGATGTATTGGATGGACATCGCCGCGGCCATAGCGGCGGGCAAGCACTGCAACGCCCCGACGGTCACGGCCTCGGTGGACAATATCTCCTTCGAAAGCCCCATCAAGCTCGGGAACGTGGTGCACATCGAGGCCAAGGTGACCCGCGCCTTTACCTCTTCGATGGAGGTCTACCTCAAAGTATGGGGAGAAGACAGCACCCAGCAGTACCGGTACAAATCCAACGAAGCCTACTATACCTTCGTGGCCCTGGACCCCAACCGCAAACCCCGGCCGGTGCCCCAGATCGTCCCCGAAACGGAAGAGGAAAAGGCCCTCTACGAAGGGGCCCTGCGCCGCCGCCAGCTGAGGTTGATCCTGGGGGGCAAGATGAAGCCCGACCAGGCCGACGAGCTGAAGGCGCTTTTCTTCAAATAGCCGGCGAATCACCGCGCCCTGAAAGCAAATCCCACTACGACAGTGGCCGCCCCCGTATTATTGCTGCCATCCTCCGCATACCGCTGGATATTCAACAACCCATAGTTGCCTCCGGCATGGAGGAAGACATACCCATGCCCGCACTTCTTTTCCAACCCCACCCCGCCCTGGATGCCGAAGTTGAACCGATGGATCTGGTTGGTGATGTCCTCGTTACCGGTAAAATCCTGCTTGGGCGCGGGGAACTGCTGCTCTTCGGCGGGGTCGTAGTAAATATTGCTGGAATCCTTGGTGATGGCATTGGCGTGGAGCAGGTAGCCCATATAGACGCCGCCGTCGAGGGTCAGCCGCCAGCCCTTCCCCAGGGGAAGGCGGTATTTGGCCAGGATCGGGAGCTCGAGGTATTTCAGCTCCGCCTTGCTGTCATAGTTGGCATATACATACTCCGGGAGGGTGACGCCGGGAAAGTAGGACTGGAAGGGGGCGGTAGGAACCCCTTGCTCGCCGTTCTTCTTTGCCCCTTGTAAGGAGTAATTGAACTCGGCCTGGATAGACCAGCGGCTGTTCTTGTGAAAGGCCCGCCCGGCGAAGACCCCGAAATAGGGCCCCAGGATAGAAGAATAGCCGGCGCTGACCGGGGAGCCGTTCCCCGCGGTAAGGTTAGGAATACTGATGCCCCCTTTTACGCCCAGGTAAAAAGGCGTTTGCGCGGAGGCGGAGCCCGCCGCCAAAAGCAGGAACAGGGTAAGCGCTCTCAACTTTTCCATTGCAGCAAGTATTTGAGCCTAAATATAAGGGAAAAGTCCAATTTGTATAGCCGGGAGCGCTAGGCGTAGTCGCCGGGAGCGCCGGCAAAACGGCGGAGCCTAGGGGGCGCGCCAGCTGAAGCCCTCCGACGAACCAAACGGCCACGCCTACTCGTGTGCCTGGTGGTGCCCCTTCCGCGCATGCTCAGGCGTCTGCTCGATCGCCTCCATGACCTGTTCCAGGATGCGCTCCGTGGATTCGTTGTAGTCCAGGTCCATGGGCGGTTTGAATTCTACAGTGAGGTGCGTGCCCGCGCGGCGTACGCCGATACCCTTTTTCTTGAACGCCCTCCAGAAACCGCCGATGACGATGGGGACGACGATCGGCTGGTTCTTCTTGATGATAAAGGCGGTGCCTTTGCGGCCGGGGGCGAAGGGTTTGGTGGTGCCCTGCGGGAAGGTGATTACCCAGCTCCGGTCGAGCGTCCTTTCCACCTTGCGGGTGTCCGATGGATCGAGCCCACGCCGGACTTCCTTGCCGCCCTGCACCCAGGTGCGTTTAACGGGGATCGCCCCGGCCAGGGAATAGACGCGCGTCACCCAGTCCTTGGTGATGGTCTCTTCGGCGGCAACGTAGTGCACGTTGGTGTAGGGCGCCAGCAGGTAATACGGGACGCCGAGCTTGTTCCGCTTGCCCCACTTTACCGCGCAGAAAATATGGAGGAGGGCGATGACGTCCACAAAATATGTCTGGTGATTGCTCACGAAGAGCACGTTCCGATCGGGTAGATTCTCCAGATGCTCTGTACCCCGGATGGTCATTTTGTTGCGTAAAGCAAGCCCGGGATAGGACAGCGCACCCACCACAGAATATACCAGAGACTTAATGATCTTAATCTTTCTTATTCTTTCGGCGAGCTTGCTCATTCCATTCATTCTCCGTGCGCAAAATAAGATAAATGCCTCGTTTTAAACTAAAAAAACTCTTTGCCGTACCTTTGCGCCGTATGTTGCCAACCACCGTAATCTTCGACATGGACGGGCTGCTGATAGACTCCGAACCCTTGTGGGGTGAAGCCGCCGAAGAAATCCTCGCCCGTTTTGGCGTAAAACTGACCAACGAGCAATATCACCAGCACACGGGTTTGCGGACGTGGGAGTTCCTGACATGGTGGTTCGCCTACTTTGGCATCGCGCCGGAGCACATCGAATCGGCCGAACGGGACCTGGTCGACCTGGTCATCAGTAAAGTCACGGCAAAACCACGGTTCCTCCCCGGCGTGCCGCAAATCCTGGAGTTCTTCCAACAACGCGGCTTCGGAATCGGCCTGGCCAGCTCC
Organism: Dinghuibacter sp.; assembly: GCF_035492835.1. Taxonomy (NCBI): domain Bacteria; kingdom Pseudomonadati; phylum Bacteroidota; class Chitinophagia; order Chitinophagales; family Chitinophagaceae; genus Dinghuibacter; species Dinghuibacter sp. The sequence continues at coordinate 23,669 of NZ_DATJIY010000070.1, read as the reverse complement.
TCCCCTATGCATCTTATCGATACTGTGGAAGCGCTTGGACAACTGGGACGGTTTATACAGGTAAAAACTTCCGCAGAAGGGCTGCCGCTGGGCAAACCGCATCCGCAGGTGTACCTCGATTGTGCACGCCAGCTGGGCGTTTCACCGCTCGACTGCATCGCCTTCGAAGATTCCTTTAACGGAATGATCGCCGCAAAGGCCGCGCGTATGCGCTGCGTGGTGGTTCCCGCACCGGCACAGCAAAATCAATTAAGGTGGAACGCCGCCGATCTGAAACTCTCATCCCTGGCGGATTTCAACGAAAATCTACTGAAAGGATTTAGCAACGATAGGGCTCCTGCGCAATCCCTTCAAAATTGTTAAAGGTGTTGCGTATATCGAATTATTATGTAACTTAGTCAAATCCTACCTCTGGCAAGGGCCGACATCACCTCAACATTCGAAGCGCTACTATCACCTTAAACTGGTATAAGACTTGTAGCCATTTACTACCGCCCCTTGCACCTCACGAGAACTTGCAATGGATAGGGAAATACTGTTAGGACTTAATTTTCTAAAACTGGATTGTCGTTGTAAAAACCGATAAAAACTAAATCTATGGAACACGTGACACTTTCTCCCGCAAGAATTCGTAAGAACAAGTACGTAGCCCGCAAGCTCAACGACCTGTTGGACATTTTGCACGAGCTGAAAGTCGGCTTGGAGCAGGTAGCGGAATCTGTCACGGATAAACAGATACGGAAAACGATTACAAGCGTGGCGCTGGAAAGCAGCCAGTATGCCACCGAGATCACTTCCAAGATCCAAAGCCTCGGCGGCCGGCCGCACCCGACCGGTCAGGAGCGGAAGTACAACCTGATGGGTCTCGACCCGAAGGAGGGCGCCCCGGAGGCGGAACCTGAAGTACTGGCCCGTTGTTACTCCTCCGAGAACTTTATCGTCAAGGCCTATCGCGATTTCTTAAACGAATATACCCCATACGAAGACGTTCGGTCCCTGATCAGGGCCCAGCTCAACGGCATCCTGTGCGCCTTTGTCCAGCTCAAGCTGGTCAACCTCGCACTCCGCTCGTAGCCCCGATTCCCGATCGCCTTGTACCCTCACCTATGCAAAACATTCTACCGATGATACACATGAAAACATCCGATCCTACCTTCGTCGTGCGCGTCAATGAATTGATCGCCATCAACAACGAGCGTTTCAAGTCTTACGCCCGGGCCATGGCCAAGACGCACGACAGCACCTTTCGTTCGCTTTGCGCCCAGAATAAAGAACGGGCCATCCATTTTAACCTTCAACTCATCCGTCTTCTGGTCGAAACCGATCATATGCCGGAGCTGGGGCACGAAGAGTTCCACCTGGCCGCCCCATTCCCGGAAGAGAACGGCGGCGTCAACCGCAAGGTCTGCTTCTGGTGGGATTCGCTGGCGCTGAAAACCTACCAACGGATCATACGGGAGCTCACCCATATCCCCAAGGAGCTCAAGCGCATCCTGTTACAACAACAGGAAATCCTGGAGAACGACCGGCGGTATTCGGCGATCGCGCTGTAGCCGTCGCTTACCGACGTTCCCCCGCGGTTCGCCGGAATCTCCTTGGCGGCGGCGTGTGAACGACCTACATTTGACGGGTCAATTCACCGTATGGCCCTTTCCCGCAGGAACACAGCCCCCGGAAGAGGGGGACCCGGAAAGCCCCTCACGCTTTCCAACCTGAAGCAGGTCTTCAGGGTATTTCGCTTCCTCCGCCCCTACCGCGGACCATTCACCCTTGCCTCTGTTTTTCTCGTGATCGGCAGCCTAACAGGGATGCTGATACCCGCGCTCATGGGCGTACTGATTGACAGCGCCAGTCCCGGAGCGGGCCATGCCGTGCCCGCCGGACACACCATGCCCCAATTCCGCCTGAACCCGCATTGGGACACGACCACGCTCGGCCTGGCACTGGTCACCCTGCTCGTACTCCAATCCATCGTCTCCTATTTCCGCGTTAGCCTTTTTGCGAAGGTCACCGAAAAAACGATGGCTTCGGTGCGCACCCACCTGTACGACCATCTCATGACGCTCTCCATACCGTTCTACGAAAAACGACGCGTGGGCGAAATCATCAGCCGGAGCACCAACGACGTGGATCAGTTGTCGGACATGCTGTCCGGCACGCTACCCGATTTCGTCCGGCAGCTCGTCGCCATCGTTTTTGGCGTCGGCTTTATCTTCTTTACCTCCGCCAGGCTCACGCTCCTGGCCCTGGCCATCGTACCCGCGCTGATGGTAGCCACCTTCTTTTACGGCCGATTTATCCGCCGGCTGGCCCGCCAGCGGCAGGACGCGCTGGCCGATACCAGCATCATCACCGAGGAAACCCTGCAGAACATCCACACCGTCAAAAGCTTTTCCAACGAGGAATATGAATCGAAACGCTACCGGACCTCGCTAGGGAAGGTCGTGGCGCTGGGCATCCGCGGCGCGGTCTACCGTGGCGGTTTTGCCACGCTGCTTTCCTCGGGCGTATTTGGTTCTTTTATCATCGTGCTCTGGTATGGCGCAACCCTGGTCAAAAGCGGCGCGCTGACCTATGGCGAGCTCGTATCCTTCATGCTCTATGTCGGCTTTATCGGCGGCGCGGTCGCCCAGTTCGGCGACCTCTTCGGCCGGCTGAGCCGTTCCATCGGCGCCTCCGAGCGCCTCTTCGAAATCATGGAAGAACCCGGCGAATTCGCTACCCTCGATACCGACACGCCCGCGCCCGCCCCCAATCTTCGCGGATCGGTCGCGCTCGACCATCTCCATTTCGCATACCCCACCCGGACGGACATCGAGGTCTTGAAAGGGATTACGTTACACATACAGCCAGGGCAAAAAATCGCGCTCGCCGGTCAAAGCGGCGCTGGGAAGTCCACCATCGCACAGCTTATCCTGGGTTTTTACAAACCCACCGCGGGCGACCTCCTCTTCGACGGCAAGCCCGCGGAATCCTATGACCTCCGGACGCTTCGCCGCCAGATGGCGGTCGTCCCCCAGGAGGTCCTGCTTTTCGGCGGCACCATCCGCGAAAACATCGCTTATGGCCGCCCCGGCGCCTCCGACGACGCGATCCGCGAAGCCGCCCGCCAGGCCAACGCTCTTACCTTTATCGAAAGCTTCCCGGAGGGGCTCGACACCATCGTGGGAGAAAGGGGCGTAAAGCTGTCCGGCGGTCAGCGCCAGCGCATCGCCATCGCACGCGCCATCCTCAAGGACCCGGTCATCCTCATCCTCGACGAGGCAACCAGCGCGCTCGACTCCGAAAGCGAGCACCTCGTCCAGGAAGCCCTCGAAAGCCTGATGCGCAACCGCACCACCCTCATCATCGCCCACCGCCTCTCCACCATACGCCACGTGGACCGCATCTTTGTCCTCCAGGAGGGCAAAATCGTCGAGTCGGGCTCCTTCGCCGAGCTGGAAAATAAGCCGGACGGCGTTTTCCTGCAACTGCTCAAGCTGCAGTTCCAGAAACACGCGCAGCAGGTCAGTTAAACGCGTTGAACCCGGTGATGTCCATCCCCGTAATCAGCAAGTGAATATCGTGCGTCCCCTCATAGGTGATCACGCTCTCCATGTTCATCATGTGCCGCATGATGGAAAACTCCCCGGTGATCCCCATGCCACCCAATATCTGGCGGGCGTCCCGGGCAATCGTGGCCGCGATCTCGCAGCCGTTCCGCTTGGCCATGCTGACCTGCGCCGGCGTTGCCTTGCCCTCGTTCATCAATACCCCCAGGCGCCAGTTGAGGAGTTGCGCCTTGGTGATCTCGGTGATCATTTCCGCGAGCTTTTTTTGTTGGAGCTGGAAGGCGCCGATCGGTTTATCGAATTGAATCCGCTCCTTACTGTAACGAAGGGCGGTGTCGTAGCAATCCATGGCCGCGCCCACGGCCCCCCAGGCTATCCCGTACCGGGCCTTGGTGAGACAGCTGAGCGGCCCCTTGAGCCCCTTGACCCCTGGCAGGACATTCTCAAAAGGGACGCGCACGTTGTCAAACACCAGCTCCCCCGTGGCGCTAGCGCGGAGCGACCATTTTCCGTGGGTTTCCGGGGTAGTGAAACCGGCCATGCCGCGCTCCACGATGACGCCCCGGACCACGCCTTCCTCGTCCTTGGCCCAGACGACGGCTACGTCGGCAAAGGGTGCGTTGCTGATCCACATCTTGGCCCCGTTCAGGACGACGTGGTCGCCGGCCCGGCGGATATTGGTTTGCATACTCCCCGGGTCCGAACCATGGTTGGGCTCGGTCAGTCCAAAACACCCCATCCATTCGCCGGTAGACAGTTTCGGCAGGTACTTCTGCTTTTGCGCTTCACTCCCGTAGGCCAGGATAGGGAACATCACCAGCGACCCCTGGACCGAGGCCGTGGACCGTATCCCGCTGTCACCCCGTTCCAGCTCCTGCATCATCAACCCGTAGGAGATGTAGTCGAGACCGCCACCCCCATATTCCACGGGGACGGTCGGTCCGAAGCAACCGAGACTGCCGAGCCCCTGGATCACCTGTGTAGGAAACTCCGCCTTTTGTGCGTATGTTTCGATAACGGGCGTGATCTCTTTCTTCACATAGGCGCGCACGCTTTCCCGGACCAGCTTGTGCTCATCGGTCAACAGTTCGTCCAGGAGATAGTAGTCGGGGGACTGGAAAAGGTCTTGGGGCATAACGATCGTTTATTAGCGCTCACTGGATACGAATGTAGGAAAAATATTTCCGCTGATTTGCAACATCCGTCCGATGGGCTTGTTTTTAATAGTAGAGATGGAGATTGCCGCTCAGGTACATATCAACACAAGCGAGCTGGTGCGCCGAAGCCGGGCCGGGGATGCGCATAGCTTCCAGCTGCTATACAGGCAGTATGCCAGGGCCATGTACAACACCGCCCTCCGCATCCTCAGCCACGTAGCCGACGCCGAGGACGTGCTCCAGGAAGCCTTTATGGACGCGTACCGGAACCTCGATCGGTTCGAGGAACAGGGCACCTTCGGGGTCTGGCTCAAAAAGATAGTGGTCTACAAATCCATCAACCAGCTCCGGAAGAAAAAACTGGTGCTGGTCGATACCCCGGAAAACTGGGACGCCGAAGAACCGGTGTCGACGGACTGGGAGACCGAGGCGCTACAGGTAGAAAGTATAAAAAACGCCTTGACGCAGCTCTCACCCGGGTTCCGGACCGTGCTCAGTCTCTATCTCTTTGAAGGCTACGACCAGGAGGAAATCGCCGGCATCCTGGGCGTGACGCACGCCACCGTCCGGACCCAATATATGCGGGGAAAAGCCAAATTATTACAAATCATCCGACAAGGAGGTGTCAAATGAACGATCCATTAAAAAAATACATCAGGGCCCACCGCGAAGACTTCGACAGCGAAGCCCCGGACCCCGCCGTTTGGGACCGGTTGTCCCAGCGTATAGCCACGAACGCCACCCCGCCCGTCCGGTCGCTCCGGTCTTTCCGCCGGGGGCTGCTCGCCGCCGCAGCCGTGGTGGCCGCGATATGCCTCCCGCTGATCCTGCACAACCGGAGTGACCGCCCGCTGGCGGTGGCTCAGGTCGACACGGCTGCCAGTGAGGAGGCGCTCTACGACCAGGAGATCTACCACGTCTCCCAGATCGTCAATATCAAGTTCCGCGAACTGGAAAAAATCAAGGGAGCCCATCCCGAACTATACCAACGCTTTTCGGCCGATTTACAAAAACTGGACACCGCCTACCGGCAGCTCAAGGACCAGCTACCCAACCAATCCAACCAGGAATTGCTGCTACAGGCGATGCTCCAAAACCTCACCCTGCAGATCGATCTGATCAACCGACAGCTGGGCATTATCGAACAATTGAAAAATGAAAGCCATGCAAGAACGACTACGCACATTTAATATCGCCCTGCTCTGCCTGACGCTCAGCGCGAGCGCCGTAGCAGGCGACGTCACCAGGGAAAAGGACTATTCGAAATCGTACCCGCTTTCCTCCAGCGACAATGTCTCCATCAGCAACAGCTTTGGCAAGGTCGACGTACATACCTGGGACAAAAACGAGGTCAAGGTGGACGTGCACATCAAGGTTACCGCCGAGGACGAATCCGACGCCTCCTATATGCTGGGGCAGATCAAGGTCGAAGACGACAAATCGGGTTCCCAGGTCGACTTCCACACCAACACGGACATGAACGACCATGAAGAGCACCACAACCGCAAGCGAAGCTTTTCCATAGACTATACCGTCTATATCCCCGCGACCCAACCCCTCAACCTGAAGAACAGCTTCGGCCCCACCACCATGCCCGATTACAACGGCCCCGTGGAGCTCACCAGCAAGTTCGGCAGCCTCGACGCGGGCAGACTTACCTCGGTCAAAAGCCTGCACGTCGAATTCGGGAAGTGTCAGGCAAAAAGCGTTAACGGGGGTTATATCGCCATAAAATTCTCCAAAGCCAACATCGATGAAGTCTCCGGTAACATCGACGCCGACTTCGAGTTCTGCGACGTCATGGACCTGCGCGTGGCTTCGGGTATCAAGGGGCTCAAGATCACGAACAAGTACACCCACCTCAACCTCCGGATCGCCAGCGGCATTCCGGCGAAATTCGACATCTCCACCAACTTCGGATCGCTCAACAACAACAGCGGGTACAAGATCGAATCGTCATCGGATGAAGACGAGGGCCGACACCACCCGATGTTCAAGAAGAACTACACCGGCAAGTCGGGGGACGGTTCCGTGGATGTGATCCTGCGCGATGAGTTCGCCACCGTCGACATCAGCTAACGCTCAAGCCCGCAACGCAAGGCTACCACGCTTTTTTGTATTTTACGGGAAATATCCCCGATGAACGACACGCTGGCGTACGCCCTCGAGCAGGACGAACAGGACAAGCTGAAAGCATTCCGCGGCCAATTCCATTTCCCCACGACGGCGGACGGCAAACCCGCCATCTATTTCTGCGGGAATTCGCTGGGGCTGCAGCCAAAAGGCGCGCAAGCGTGCGTACAACGTGTGCTCGACGCCTGGAAAACTTACGCCGTCGGCGGGTACATGAAGGGCGAAGCGCCGTGGATGACATACGCGCAGCGGTTCAAAGAACCTTTGGGAAAGCTGGTGGGAGGACGACCGGACGAGATTGGCGTGATGAATTCTCTTACGGTGAACCTGCACCTCCTGCTGGCTTCCTTTTACCGCCCCACGAAAACACGCTACAAAATACTCCTGGAAGCCGGCGCCTTCCCCTCGGATCAATACGTCGCCCAGACCCAGGTGCTGCACCACGGGTTCAAGCCGGAGGACGCGCTCATCGAGGTCGCCCCGCGGGCAAACGAGCAGTGTATAAGGGAAGAAGACATCGTCGCGAAAATCGCCCAGGCCGGCGATACCCTGGCCCTCGTCCTCATTGGCGGCGTTAGCTATTATACGGGGCAGTACTTCGACCTCGAAAACATCACCACAAAAGCACACGAAGCCGGCGCCCTGTGCGGCTTCGACCTCGCCCACGCCGTAGGCAACGTCCCGATGCAGCTCCACGACTGGAACATCGACTTCGCCGTCTGGTGCTGCTATAAATACCTTAACGGCGGCCCCGGCGCCGCGGGCGCCATCTATGTACACGAGCGCTTCAGCCTCGACAAAAGCACGCCCCGCCTGGCCGGCTGGAGCGGCTCCGACCTGAAGACCCGTTTTGACATGCCCCACGATTTCACCCCCGAACCCGGCGCCGACGGCTGGGCGCTCAGCATCGCCCCCGGGTTGATCCTCGGCGGTCTGGAAGCCTCGCTCGACCTCTTTGCCCAGGCCGGTCTGGACCGCCTTCGCGCCAAAAGCATCCGCCTCACGGGCTACCTCGAATACCTGCTGGGACTCCTGCCCAAGGACGCGCTCGAGGTCATAACCCCCCGGTCCGAAAACGCCCGCGGCGCCCAGCTTTCCGTCTTCTTCCCTACCGGCGGTCAGTCCCTCCAAGCCTACCTGGCAGAGGCCGGCATCATCACCGACTACCGCGAACCCGGTGTCATCCGCCTCACGCCTACCCCATTGTATAACACTTTCGAGGACTGCTACCATGTCTATCAAACGTTGCATAAAAGGCTAAAAAGTGGATAAGCGGTGCGGGCAAAAAAGGAATTAAGTCGTACTTTTTTCGCCTCTTCTAACACCGCAGACATGAGTAAAACCGCTTTCCGGCTCCTGCCGGTCCTTTTCGTTGTCCTAAACGCCGTGCAGGCGCAGACTCCGGATCCCGCCCTTTTTGCCAATTTGAGGTACCGCATGATCGGCCCGCACCGCGGGGGTCGGACGGTGGGTGGGTGCGGCGTTCCCCAGCAGCCCAACGTATTCTATATCGGCGTCAACAACGGCGGCGTCTGGAAGACCACCGACTTTGGCCGGACCTGGGACCCGATTTTCGATGAGCAGCCGACGGGCTCCATCGGCGACGTGGCGGTAGCGCCTTCCAACCCACAGGTGGTCTATGTCGCCAGCGGTGAGGGCATTCAAAGACCCGACCTGTCCGTGGGAGACGGGGTTTACCGGTCGAACGACGCGGGTGCGACCTGGACCCACCTGGGCCTGGCGGAAGGCCAGCAGATCGGCGGTCTGGCCATCGACCCCACCGACCCCGACAAGGTATTCGCGGCGGTCCTGGGACATCCCTACGGACCCAACCCCGAAAGGGGCGTCTACCGGAGCACCGACGGCGGGAAGACCTGGGAAAAGGTATTGTACAAGGATGAAAATACCGGGGCCGTCCAGGTGACGATCGACCCGCAACACCCGAACGTCGTCTACGCCGACCTGTGGGCGGGCCGCCAGGGTCCCTGGGAGAACGGCGCCTGGAACGGTCCGAATTCCGGGCTGTTCAAATCGACCGACGGTGGCGCGACCTGGCATCAACTGACCAAAGGGCTGCCGACGACGGCGCAAGGGCTGGGCCGTATCGGCTTTTGCGTCGCGCCTTCCAACCCCGACCGGCTGTACGCCACCGTAGACGCCGGCGCGTACGGGGGCGTCTACCGGAGTGATGACGGCGGCGAATCCTGGACCAAGCTCAACAGCGACAACCGCTTTTGGGGCAGGGGCGACGACTTTGCGGAAGTAAAAGCCGACCCCAAAAATGCGGACATCGTATACACCGCTGACGTGGTCGTGTGGAAGTCTTCGGATGGAGGCAAGTCCTGGGATGGCTTCCGCGGGGCGCCGGGCGGAGACGACTACCACCGCATATGGATCAACCCCGACCACCCGGAAATCATGCTCATAGCCTGCGACCAGGGCGCGATCGTCACGGTCAACGGAGGCCGGACGTTTTCTTCCTGGTATAATCAGCCTACTGCCCAGTTCTACCACGTCGCCACCGACAACGCATTTCCGTATAACGTGTACGGCGCCCAGCAGGAAAGCGGGTCGATCGGGATCGCCTCCAGGGGCAACGACGGCGAGATCACCTTCCGGGAATGGCACTCCGTAGGCGTCGAGGAGTATGGATATATCGCCCCCGATCCCCTGGACAACAACATCATTTACGGTGGCAAGATCACACGCTACGACAAACGCACCGGCCAGGTGCAAAACGTCGCCCCCGAGGCCATCCGCAGCGGCAAATACCGCTTCCTGCGCACCGCCCCGGTGCTCTTCTCCCCCGTCGATCCCCATACGCTGTACCTGGCGGGGAACGTCCTTTTCGTGACCCGGGACGGCGGACACTCCTGGAAAGTCATCAGCCCGGACTTGAGTCGCGAGACCTGGGACATCCCGGCCAGCGTCGGAATCTACAACACAGACGCGGTGAAAAAGATGGCCCGCCGGGGCGTCATTTATACCGTTGCTCCCTCACCCCGCGACATCAATACCATCTGGACCGGAACAGACGATGGCCTCATCCACGTCACCCACGATGGCGGCAAGACGTGGCAAAACGTAACGCCCCCGGCCATCCCCTCCTGGGCCAAGGTTTCGCTGATTGAAGCGGGTCATGCCGACGTAAATACCGCCTACGCCGCCGTCAACGGCATCCGGCTGGACGATATGCATCCCCACCTCTTCCGGACCCGCGACGGAGGCAAAACCTGGAAGGAGATCGTCACCGGTCTTCCGAACGACCCGATCAACGCCGTCCGGGAGGACCCCAGGCAGAAGGGTCTGTTGCTGGCCGGGTCCGAGCGCGCGGTCTATGTATCCTTTGACGACGGCGATCATTGGCAGTCCTTGCGGCTGAACATGCCCGCCACTTCCATACGCGACCTGGTCATCAAGGACAACGACCTGGTGGTCGCCACCCACGGACGCTCCTTTTGGATATTGGACGACATCGCGCCGCTCCGGCAGATGAAGGAAGGCGCCATCGTTTCGGACGCCTTGCTCTACCGCCCCGACACCGCCGTCCGCGTACGTTGGGACATGAACCCGGATACGCCCCTGCCGCAGGAAGAGCCCGCCGGCCAAAACCCGCCCGACGGTGCCGTTCTCGATTACTACCTCGGCAAGGATGCAACCGGGCCGGTAAGCCTGGACATCCTCGACGCCGCCGGCAAAATGGTCAGGCATTACAGCAGCACGGACACCCCCTACGCCGTCCCGGACGTAAATATCCCGCTCTACTGGGTGCGGCCGCAGCAGATCCTGTCCGCGGGACCCGGTCCGCATCGTTTTCTGTGGGACCTGCACTATCAACCCCTGAACCTGCCGCCGGCCTACCCCATCGCCGCGGTCTATGGCAATACGGCCCCTTCGCCCACCAGCCCCTGGGTGATGCCGGGGAAATATCAGGTACGGCTCACCGTCGGAGGCAAAACCTATACCCAGCCGATCTACATAAAAATCGATCCGCGCGTGAAAACACCCGTCGCTGATCTGCAAAAACAATTCGACCTGTCGATGGACGCCTATACCTGGCGCAAACGTTGTATGGACGCGCTGGCCGAGGCCGGGCGACTGCACGGCGCGTTGACAGCCAACGCCGACCTCGACCCAGCGGTCAAGGACCTCGACGCCAGGGTAACGGCCCTGGCCGGGACCGTACGACGGGGGAGACGGGCGCAGGGAGGATCTGAAACGCCCAACCTGGGTCAGCTAGAAGGCGCCCTGGGCGGTCTTTGCTCGACCTTCGAAGAGGCGGACCTGGCGCCGACCACGCAGGCGACGGCAGCGTTGATGATTGCGAAGACCGCCGCGCAAAAAGCCGTGTCGGACTGGAATAGTCTCAAAACAACCGGCCTGAAAGCCGTCAACGACCGCCTCAAAGCCGCCGGTAAACCCGCCATCACCTTCTAAACCATGAACATGCGTACCATATTTCTGTCCATAATCTGCATCCTGGCGACTGCCGGCCTGCAGGCCCAGAAGCACAAAGTCACTGAAGACATCGACTCGACGCTCTATACCCAAACCAAATACCGCCTCATCGGCCCCTTCCGGGGCGGACGGGCCGACGCGGTGGCGGGCGCCGTCCACAGCAAAACCACCTTTTATTTCGGCTCCTCCGGGGGAGGCCTGTGGAAAACCGTCGACGGCGGGAGCAACTGGAAAAACGTGTCCGACGGCTCTTTCGGGGGTGGCATAGGCGCGGTCGCCGTGGCGCCCGGCGACGAATCCATCGTCTACGCGGCCGAAGGCGAAGGCACCATCCGCAACAACGTCACCGAAGGCATGGGCGGTCTTTGGCGCAGCGATGACGCCGGACGGCACTGGAAGAACGTCGGGCTTCCGGATAGCCGCCACGTCGTCCGTATACTCATCCACCCCAAGAATCCCGACATCGTTTGGGTCGCGGTGCTGGGCCACCTCTTTGGACCCGCCAGGAACCGGGGCGTATACAAGACGACCGACGGCGGCAAGACCTGGAAACAGGTGCTCTTTATCAACGACCAGGCCGGTTGCTCCGAGCTGGCCATGGAGCCCGGCAACCCCTCCGTCCTCTATGCGGGGACCTGGCGTGTTATAAGGACCCCATACAGCTTGGAAAGCGGAGGCGACGGCAGCGGTTTGTACAAAAGCACCGACGGCGGCGAAACCTGGAAAGACATTTCCAGGGCCAGGGGTCTGCCCAGGGGCGTCTGGGGCGCGGTGAATATAACCGTGGCCCCCAGTAACCCCGACAAGGTCTACGCCATGATCGAGAACAAGGAAGGCGGTCTCTACGTCAGCAAGGACGCCGGGAAAACCTGGACCAAGGTCAGCGGAGACAACAATATCAAACAACGCGCCTGGTATTTCAATCGCGTATTCGCCGATCCGAGGAACGAGGACGTCGTTTATTGCACCAACGTCGAGCTCATGAAAAGCACCGACGGCGGCAAGACATTCGAAGCCATGCGCACCCCGCATAGCGATCACCACGATCTCTGGATCGATCCCGAAGACCCTAATCGGATGGCGCTCGCGGACGACGGGGGCGGACACGTTACTTTTGACGGCGGCAGGAACTGGAGCAGTTCCGACAACCAGCCCACCGCCCAGATCTACCGGGTGTCCACCGACAACGCCTTCCCGTACCGGCTGCTAGGCGCGCAACAGGACAATACGACCATACGCATCCGAAGCCGGACAAACGGCATCGGAATCACCGACAAGGACTGGTCCTCCACGGCCGGTTTTGAAAGCGGCTTCGTCGTCGCCGATCCCCGTGACCCGGACATTGTCTATGGCGGCAACTACGACGGCTTTATCGGCAGGCTGAATCACCGCACCGACGAAAACCGGGTCATCACCGTCTGGCCGGACAATCCCACCGGTTCCGGCGCGGACTCGATGAAATTCCGCTTCCAATGGAACTTCCCCTTGTTCTTCTCGCCCAACACCCAGGGCCGTTTGTATGCAGCCGGTAACCAGTTGTTCGCCACCGACGACGAGGGACTTACCTGGACCGCCATCAGCCCCGACCTGACCACCAACGACAAGTCCAAACAAGGTTCCAGCGGCGGACCGATCACCAAGGACAATACCTCCGCCGAATACTATTGCACCATCTTCGCCGCCGCCGAATCGCCCTATGAAAAGGGTCTGCTCTGGACGGGCAGCGACGACGGCCTCGTATATGCAAGCCGGGACGGTGGCGGTCACTGGGACAACGTGACGCCTGCCGACGCGGGCAAATGGACGATGTGGAACTGTATCGAGCCAGATCCTTTCCACAAGGGCGGCGCCTATATCGTCGGCACGCGTTTTAAATTGGATGACTATACGCCGTATGTCTACAAAACGGAAGACTACGGCAAAACCTGGACCCGGATCACGACCGGCTTTGCCCCGACACATTTCGCGCGCTGTCTCCGCGCCGATCCCGTCCGCCAGGGTCTGCTCTATGCCGGCACGGAGTTCGGCATGTACATCAGCTTCGACGATGGCAGGAACTGGAAACCTTTCCAGCTGAACCTCCCCGTCACGCCCATCACCGACCTGGCCATAAAGGACGACGCCCTGCTCATCGCCACCGAGGGCCGCGCCTTCTGGAGCCTCGACAACCTGGGGTACATCCGCGACCGGCCGGCCGCGCTGGAACAGACGCGCCTGTATGCCTTCCCGGCGGAGGACGCCTGGCGCATGGGCGGCTTCAGGGGCCGCTTCCAACCGTCCAACGTGGGTGAAAATCCGCCGAACGGCGTCGTCTTCCAATACTGGCTCGGGGCCGATCCCGATTCCGCGAACGTGTCGGTTACGATATTCGATAAGACCCACAAGCCGATCCGCACGTTTGGTACAAAAGCCGCCGAAACCGAAGACAAGATCGAGGTCGACCGGGGTATGAACCGTTTTGTCTGGGACATGAACTATCCCCAGGGCAAACGCATACCGGGCATGTTATTGTGGAACGGTTTTGCCGGCGGGCCAAAGGCAGCGCCCGGGAAATACAGCGCCCGGCTGCGTTTCGACAAGGACTCCGTCGACGTTCCCTTTGTCATCAAGGGCGACCCGAACTACCATCTGACCGAAGCGCAATACGACGAGCAGGTGAATTTCCTTTTGGCGGTACGCGACAAGTTCGACGACGTCCAAAAGGCCATCCTTCGCCTGCGGAAGGTGCGCACCCAGCTCAGTGACCTCAACGGTCGACTGGACACCGCCACCGAAAAGGACATCCGCAAACTCTCGGACAGCCTGAGCCACCGCCTGACCCAGGTGGAAGAGGCGCTCTACCAGACGAAATCCAAAAGCTCGGAAGACATGCTGAACTTCCCGATCAGGCTCAACGACAAGCTCGGCGGTCTTTACGACGCAGCCGCTTCGGGCAACACGCCGCCCAGCAAACAGGCCAGGGACGTCTTCGCGGACCTCAGCGCCAAGGTAGATGCCCAGCTCGATAAGCTGAAAGACATACTCGGCCCAGGCCTCGACCGCCTGAACCGGATGATTTATGAAAAACAAGTGCCCGTCATAGGCGCAAAAGACGAATAAATGGACACCTCCTGGTTAGATATTTCATCGACGGTTGGATTGATCGCCACGGGCGTGCTCACCTTCAACCTCCTGCTGGGGATGGCGCTCAGCACAGCTTATAAAAGGTCGTCGCTGTGGAAGCGGATGCCAGCCGTCGTAAAGCGCGTCAGCCTGGACGACCTCCATAACTGGACGGCCTACGTAGCGCTGGTGCTGGCACTGACGCATCCCCTGCTGCTATTGCCCGATGCCGGCGCCAAATTCACCTGGCTGGACATCGCATTTCCCGTGCACGCCCCGCACCAGGCGACCTGGGTTTGGCTTGGCACGATCGCGTTGTACGCGCTGATCGTAGTGATCGTGACGACCCAAAAGGTCATCAAACGCCGGATGAGCTTTCGCGCCTGGAAAAATATCCACCTGATCTCGTACGGAACGGCGCTGCTGTTCGTGATACACGGCGTCGTCATGGACCCGGAATTGAAGGACCGGCCGGTCGACTTCTTTGACGCCGAAAAGGTCCTCAGCGAGGTCTGCGCCCTGGTACTGATCGCCGCTACGATTGCCCGTTACCGTTATTATCGAAAAAGAGCTTGAAACCAGCCTCCATATTGCTCCTGGCCACGTTGTTCTATACCCAGCTGGCTTATTACTGGCAGTTCCTGCTGGTCCAGGCCCATCAGCGCGAAAAGGCCCGGAAATCATGGATCAGCAGCCTCCCGGACGAACGGTTCCACCGCTTCTCCGCCGCCGATGTCGACGCCCATGGCAGCTGGCAGGACGGCGGCGATGAATGCTGGGTGAATGGGCGGCTCTACGACGTCATCCGCCGCAAGCAGTCCTTTGTCTACTGCATGGAAGACGCCGAAGAGGAACACGCCACGGACGCCGTACTGGAGTTGACCAGGCAACGCCCGGACAAAAAGACGCCGCCCGTATTCACCGGGAAAATCGGGGACGCGGTCCCCGTAGCCCGGATAACGCTACCGCTCCGCCGGCACAAAACCGCCCGCTCGTATCCACCCGAGTCGGCCGCCCCTTTGCCCACCGGCGACCCGGCCCACCAAAAGCGACCGCCCCGCCAGCAGCCCGCATCCCCGTTTTTCCAAAGCTGATTCGGCCCGAGCCGCCGTGTACCCAATCCCTTATTTATGCTACGCAAAACCATCCTTTTGTGGGCCTCGCTGCTGCTTGTAGCAACCACCCACGCCCAACAGCGCGTCCGTGGCACCGTCGTGGACGCCCATACTTATACGCCCCTGCCCGGCGCCACTATTACCGGGGATGACGGGAAAACCGTTATCGCGGACGAGAACGGCATCTTTGAATGGACCGCCGGCGCTACCCTCACGGTCAGCAACGTGGGCTATCTCGACCGGACCCTGACCGTCAAACCCTCCCGTACGGCCCTGCTGGTATTCCTGGAACCATCCGGTTATCAACTCAACACCATAAAGGTCACCGGCTGGTCCGCCGGAAAAAAGGACGGCCAGCTGGACGTCGCCAAATCGGTCGGTATCCTTACGACAAAGGACCTCAACCGGGGTAATGGCCTCTACCTGGAAAACGCGCTCAACCTGCTCGCAGGCGTGGACATGCAATCCAGGACGACCTCGGGTGGTCAGCGGATCAGCATCCGCGGCTATGGCAACAATACCAATTTCAATGGCCAGGGCGCCCAAGTCTACCTGGACAACATTCCGCTGACCGACGCCACCGGCACCACCCTCCTGGACGACATCGACTTCACCACCATCGGGAAGGCGGAGGTCTTCAAGGGTCCGCAGTCGAGCCTGTACGGGAGTGGTATCGCCGGAACGGTGGTGCTCCACACCCTCCAGCCACCGCCGGGCCAGACCCGGGTGGTCGAGGACAATACCGTGGGGAGCTATGGCCTCTGGCGCAACAACACCCGGATCGAAACCGCCGGCACGACCGCTTCCGTGTTCTTCAACTACGGGCACCAGGAATCCAACGGATTCCGGACCAACAGCGCTGACCGGAAGGACTATCTCCTGTTCAGCGGGCGCTTTTTCAACGGAGAACGCAGCACGCTTTCCACCTATTTCTCGTACGCCCATTCGGTGGAGCAGCTAGCCGGTGAAATGACCGACAGCATCTTTTACCACCGGATCGTGTGGAGCGATCCGGCCTACCTGGCCAACCGTTCCCTGGTCGATATCGAGAGCTTTCGGACGGGTGCCACCGACGAATACAAGATCGACCCGCACTTTTCCAACCTGACGACTGTGTTTATGAACGGGTACACCCTCAACCAACCCTTTGCCCACGGGTTGACCGACAACCAGGCCTTCACCTTTGGGGGAAGGACGGGGTTCGTATACGCTGGCAAGGGCGTCAATGGGATACTCGGCGCGCAGTTCGAGAAAACGGTGGCCTTTAACAAATCCTACAACCTCACCAACGACACCCTGGGTACGATGCGGGGTGACCTCCAAAACGGCTCGATGACCTACAACGTCTATACCGAATGGAAGCTCACCCTCCCGGAACAGTTCATCCTGACCGCGGGCGCCAGCCTCAACTTTACCGAGTTCGGCATAACGGATATGATGTCGGGCGTACCGGGTCACGCCAACCAGTCCGGCTACAAACACTTTTCACCCGCGCTCACGCCCCGGCTGTCGCTGCTCAAGGGCCTCGGGCAACACCTCTCCGTTTACGCCGACGTCAGCGCCGGATATACACCGCCGCCCACCAGTGACGTCGTGATCGCCGCCATCGGCAAGGTGAACACGGGACTCGATCCCGAACGTGGCATCCAATACGAGTTGGGGGCCAAGGGTGACCTGCTCCACCGGAAGCTGTCGTTCCAGCTGGCGTTGTTCGACCTCGAAGTGAAGGATAAGATCACGCCCGAAACCGTGCCCGCCGCGCCCCCGACGCCTACCTATACGTATTATGTCAACGTCGGGCGCCAACAGGACCTCGGCGCGGAGCTTTCCGTCAGCTATGCGCTGCTCGACGACCGCCGCTCCGCAATCACCCTCCTGAGGCCGTTCCTGACCTATGCCTGGTCGGACTTCCACTACCGGGATTTCAAAAGCGACAACAACGACAATGCGCAAACCGTGAGCTATTCCGGCAACAAGGCGGCGGGAGTTGCGCCAAGCGTGCTCAACCTTGGTCTGGACCTGGAAACCAAACCCGGATTTTACGCGTATGTCACCTACCGTTATGTGGGCCGCGTCCCTTATACCTTCGATAACCTCAATTATGCCCGTGCCTTTTCCCTGCTCAGCGCCAAGGTGGGCTACAAGCAAACGCTGGCGCGCCGCCTGACCCTGGACGTCGCCGGCGGCGGTGACAATTTGCTGAACAACACGGTGTACAGTTTCCTGTTTTATTCCGGGAACCTCGCGGGGACGACGGACCCGCACTTCCTGCCGCTGCCCTACAATGCCACCTGGTATGGATCTTTAAAACTCGCTTATGCGCTATAGTCATTGGTTACCCGTCGCCCTGGCGCTCACGGCCTGCGGCAGGTTCGGTGCGACGCCCAACCACAGGGACGGCCTGCGCGTCGTCAGCGTGAGCAAACAGCTCACAGAAATCGTATTTGCGGTGGGTGGAGACACGGCCCTGGTAGGCGTCGACATTTCGAGCACCTATCCGCCCGCGGCCAAAAAGATCACCACCGTGGGTTATCACCGCGCGCTGAATGCGGAAGGCATCATATCGCTGAACCCCAGCGTCGTCTGGAACGACGGCAATTGGGGTCCACCGGCGGTGATCGACCAGCTCAGGAAAGTGGGTATCCCTCTCCGGCAGTTCGACGGTGGCGAGTCCATCGACTCTACCAAACGCCTCATCCGGCAGGTAGCACAGGAGTTCCATAATCCCCGCGCCGGCGACTCGATATGCGCCCGGCTGGACGCGGACATGGACAGGGCGGACTCGGTTCGCAAGACGTTGAAGGACGCGCCCCGCGTGCTCATCATCCACTTCGGTCAGGCCGCCAACCAATACTTTGTGCTCAACCGAAAAGGCATACCCGAAAAGATGCTGGAGTGGGCGGGCGCCGTCAACGCGGCCGATACCGCCCAAAAGTGGCGGAACCTGAGCCCGGAAGTCATCGCCGAAGCCCAGCCCGATGTCATCCTGGCCACCGACTACGGTTACGACCTCCAGGGAAGTCTCGAAAAATTCAAACAACTGCCGGGCATATCGCTCTCGCCCGCGGCGAGGAACAACCGGATCTACCGGATCGAAGAACACGATTTGGTTTACCTTGGCCCCAGGACCGGGCAAAACGTGCTCGAGCTCATTCAACTGATCCACCAACGATGAATACAAACCGGTGGCCATTCGGGGTTTATTACGCGCTCCTGTCGGGGTTGCTGCTGGGAGCGCTGCTGCTCTCGGTGCGGGTAGGTGCGGTGTCGCTGGATTTCAGCGACATCGGCCGCTACCTGGCGCACGCCTTCCGTCACGAAACCTCGGGCAACATCCGCGAACAGCTCTTTTTACAAATCCGGCTCCCGCGGGTCATCTTGTGTACATTGGTCGGCGCCGCCCTTTCCGTTTCGGGGGCATTGATGCAGGCCCTCTTCCGCAACCCCATCGTCGAACCCGGTCTGGTCGGCACCTCCTCCGGAGCGGCGCTGGGAGCGGCCTTTGTCTTTGTCATGGGACAAACGCTCCAACATACCTGGATAGGTCTCGCCGGGCCGCTGCTACTCCCGCTCTTCGCCTTCGCCGGCGGGCTGACAGCCACCTTGATCGTCTACCGCCTCTCCGGGGTTTTTGGAAAAACGAATGTCAATACCCTCCTCCTGTCCGGCATCGCCGTCAACGCCCTCGGCGCCAGCGGCACCGGCTTTTTCTCATACGTCGCCCGGGACCCGCAGGCCCGCAGTATCGTATTCTGGAACCTGGGCACTGTATCCGGAGCAGACTGGAACAGCGTTGCCGTCGTCGGCGTCTCGACCCTCGGGGGTCTGCTGTTATCACTCCGGCTCGGCAAAGCCCTCAACGCCCTGATGCTGGGTGAAACCGACGCGGGTTATCTCGGTGTCCGCACCGCCAGGCTCAAGCGACAGGTCATCCTCCTGAACACGCTCCTGGTGGCGGTAGCCACCGCCTTCGTGGGGGTGATCGGTTTTGTCGGTCTGATCGTGCCCCACATCCTACGCCTCCTCAAAAGCGCCGACAACCGCTTTCTCCTCCCCGCGTCCGCGCTGCTGGGCGGCTTGCTGCTCAATATGGCCGACGTGCTGGCGCGCACCATCGTCGCCCCTTCCGAATTTCCGATCGGTATCGTCACCGCCCTGGCCGGCGCCCCGGTATTCCTCTTCCTGCTCGTACGCAACAACCGGAAACTCCAAAAAGGAGGGTTCTATGCTTGAGGTTGCGGACATCCATTGCCGTCTGGGCCATCGTACTATCCTGCACGATATCAGCGCCCGTTTTGCCCCCGGTTTATTTCATGTCATCCTGGGACCGAACGGTTCCGGTAAGTCGACCTTCTTAAAAATATTCAGCGGCGACCTGCGGCCCACCCAAGGCGTCGTCCGCTACGACGGCCGCCCGCTCGAACCCGGTCATGTACCCGCGCTCGCCCGCGTCCGCGCCGTCATGAGCCAGTCCCCCGACATCCAGTTCCCCCTCCCGGTAGCCGATATCGTCATGATGGGCCGCTATCCCCACTTCAACCTTACACCCACCGCCCGCGACCGCGCCATTTGCGCCGAAGCCATGGAAGCCGTCTCGATCGCCGGACTGGCCGCCCGCGACTATCAAACGCTTTCCGGGGGAGAAAAACAACGCGTCCAATTCGCCCGCGCCCTTTCCCAGGTGTGGGAGCCCGCGCCCACCGGCAACCGCTTCCTCTTCCTGGATGAACCCATCTCGAGCCTGGACATCCGGTACCAACATCAGTTCCTCCATCTGGCCCGCGAACAGGCCTCGCAGGGCCTCGTCGTCATCGCCGTCCTCCACGAGCTCAACATCGCCCTCCAATACGCCGACACCCTGCTCTTCATGAAAGCCGGCCGCCTCGTCGCGCATATTCCCACCATCGACGTCAACGCCGCCCTGCTCACCGCCATCTACGACATCCCCGTGCACCTCATTCCCACCCCTTTCGGCCCGTCGCCGCTGGCCGTTTACCATCCGCCCGTTATTTAATCTGGAGAATAATGCCTAAACTTGTAGGGACTACAGGTCACTCACGCAAGAGCGCCCAGCCAACGGGGGGTTGCGAGGGGGCTAAGCCCCCCTCGCCGCAAAACAAACGGCCTGTAGAAACAGGCCGTAATCCTATTAACGCCAATGAGAGTGGCATGTTAAGTCGGATGCAAGTACAATAAATGCGTTTGGAAAAGGCGGCTACAGACGTAACGTATGTAGCCGTCAATGCATCCCTCCGGAGCGGAGGGTCATATCAATAATATTTCCTTTTGGGAAGTGGGCGCAAAATAGGCGACTTCAGGCAGGGGAACCGCGCGTACGCTCACCCCGGAATAAGCGACAGGCAACATCGTGCGACGCACGATAGGGACCGGTACGCGGATCGACGCCTCACGCACCACGAACGAAGCGCCGGCCGCAAAATGCAGCGGCGTGGCCTTCCTTTGCAAATCGATGAAAGACGCCCTGCGCTTGTGGAGCTTTACGTGGCTGAAAGCCTCTTCGATATGATCGGATGAAGCGCCTTCGAGGGTAAAGGTCACGGGTCCAAGGAATATCCGGACCGAAAACAACAGGAGTAATATCGTGAACCTCGAACGCACGTGTATGCAGGAATGACCTAAAATTATCCAATATTTTTAACCTGCAAAATTTTATCCACGTACGGCTGCATTTCCTGCTGATAGGACAATGCCCGGGCCCGGGCCGCCGAAGCGAAGCCTCTGCCGGCGTCCGCGTACAGGATATCCCGGGAAACATTTACGAGCAGCCCCACGTCCCCGGTCGCGGCGTGTTCCGATATCGCGGCCAGGCTGCCCCCCTGGGCCCCCACGCCTGGCACGAGCAGGAAGTGATCCGGGACCAGCGCCCGCACCCGCGCAAAAGCCTGCGTCTGGGTCGCGCCGACCACGAACATCAGGTTGTCCGGCGTGCCCCAGCCACTGACGGTACGGAGTACGCGCTCGTAGAGCAGCTCCCCGCCCACATCCTGCAGCTCGAAGTCGGAGGCCCCGGAGTTAGACGTCAACCCGAGCACGATGGCCCATTTCCCGGGAAATTCCAGGAAAGGTCGTACGCTATCCTCACCCATATAGGGCGCAACAGTCACCGAGTCGAAGGCAAGGCGTTCGAAAAAAGCCTTGGCATATTGTGTGGAAGTGTTGCCGATGTCGCCCCTCTTGGCGTCGGCGATCAGGAAGTGCCCGGGGCCGATATAGGACACGGTCCGTTCCAGCGCCCGCCAGCCCTCGACCCCATAACACTCGTAAAAGGCGGTGTTCAGCTTGTAGCTGACGCAAAGGTCGCGGGTCGCGTCGATGATCTCCTTGTTGAAGGCGAAGATCGGATCTTCTTCATCCTGCAAATGGGCGGGAATCCGTGAAAGATCGGTATCCAGGCCTACGCAGAGATAGGAACCCCGATCGCGTATCAATTGTATCAGTTCGGAACGTGTCATGGCGCGGCAAATTTACGAAATATCCCGTCTTGCCTTCATGGCATCCGCCACCGCCCGCGCCGCCGCGTCATCGGACGCGGAAAGCTCCTGAACCACATGGTGATAGCTTTGGTCATCGCGGTTCTGGCTGAGCTTGGCCACGGCCTGCAATTCGGTCACGTGGATACGGAAGCCGACGATGCCCCGGAGGTCGTCCCGGAATGTCTTTTCGGGTATCTCCGAGACGTGGACGGGATGGGGCATTCCCCGCTCGTAATGGTCCACCAGCTCCGAAACGGCCGCTGCCAGGGCTTCTCCTTCCATCAGCGACACCGTCCCATACGCGTGTACCGACAGATAGTTCCACGTCGGCACATTCATCTCCGTATACCAGCGAGGTGAAATGTACGCGTGGGGACCTGGAAAGATCGCCAGCACCAAAGCGCCGTCAACCAGCGACAAACGCTGCTCGTTCCCCCGGGAGATGTGCCCGGTCAGGTAAAGTGACTCGCCTTCTTCGGAAAGCAACAGCGGGATATGCGTCCCCAAGGGCTTTCCGTCGAGCACCGACACCAGTATGGCAAAAGAGTTCACCCGGATGTGCGACAGGATCGCCTCCCGGTCCTTTTCTTCGTATCGTCTGGGTATATACATCGTCTAAGCGTTGACCAGGCTCGCCGCGCGCGCGGCGCTCATATGCGCGTTCCGGATGGCGATGCTCCGCACCGTCGCCCCGGCAAAATCGATAAAGGCCTTGCGCGACAGCGCCTCGTCACCTATCATGGCGGGAATCCCCTGGTCGCCTCCTTCACGGATATCCTGCACCAGCGGAATCTCGCCAAGGAAGGGCACGTCGAATTCATCGGCGAGCCGTTTGCCTCCCTCCTTTCCAAAGATGTAATACCTGCTCTCCGGGAGTTCGGCGGGGGTAAACCAGCTCATGTTCTCGACCACGCCGAGCACCGGTACGTTCAACTGCGCCTGACCGAACATGGCGATCCCTTTACGCGCGTCCGCCAGGGCCACCTTTTGGGGCGTCGTCACGATCACCACGCCCGTCACCGGCACGGTCTGGAGCAGCGTCAGGTGGATGTCCCCGGTACCCGGCGGCATATCGATCACCAGGTAGTCCAATTCACCCCAGTGCACGTCGGTGACGAATTGACGGATCGCGGTAGAGACCATCGGCCCCCTCCAGACAACCGCCTGCTTCTCATCGACCAGCAGCCCGATGCTCATCAGCCGGATACCATACCGCTCCAGCGGCTCGATCATGTTCTTCCCATCGATCGTCGACATAAGCGGCCGTTCACCCCTTACACCAAACATGATGGGCACGCTCGGTCCATAGATATCCGCGTCCATCAACCCCACGGTCGCGCCGCCTTTAGCCAACGCCAGGGCCAGGTTCGCGGCCACGGTGGATTTGCCTACACCGCCCTTCCCGGACACCACGGCGATGATGTTCCGGACTTTTGGCAGTAATTGCTTGTTATCCAATCTATTAGAACTAACATTGGCGGTGAACCTGACGTCCACTTCCGCCTCTTTATCGATCAGGAGGTGGATGGCGTTGACGCAGGCGTTGTGGATCATGTCTTTGAGGGGACAAGCCGGCGTCGTCAGCACCACCGTGAAGCGCACCTTCCGTCCGTCGATATGTATATCCTTCACCATGTCCAGGGTCACTATATCCTTGCC
>NZ_DATJIY010000069.1:0-39197 GCF_035492835.1 Dinghuibacter sp. | reverse complement strand
GCGGCGGCGCGGCTATCGGCAGGATGCCGTTCGGTTTTTTCGGTGGAGGAGCGCATAGACATTCGATCCCAAAATATACAAAATTTTTTAGGGTATGTATAGAAAAATATTCGTGTGCGCGCTGATCTTCCTGGCGGCCTGCCAATCGAGGGACCGGTCGGCATCCCTGACCTTGTACAACGAATCCGGCAGGGAGATCCACTACTACCTGTCGTGCGATTCTTCCTACGAAAACCTGAAGTTCGGAGACGACTGCATTCTCAAACCCGGGGACACGGTCAGGCCATACCTGTTATACGGACCGGAAGGCAAGGGGGCCAATAAAAACTCGTGGGTGAATGCGATCAACCTCGCGGACGACAGCTGCCTCCACGTCTTCTTTTGCTACCTCGACCTCAAGGACGACCCGAACCTGAGGGACAGTCTTTTCTTCCTGATCGTTCACCGTGAGAGCTTTACGGTCGACACGCTCGAGAAACTCCACTGGAAGATCACGTACCGCTAGGGCTTGGGCAGCGCCAAAGCGGCCGCGGAAGCATTCCACCCGTCAACGACCACCGACAACACGCCGCGGGCCTTCCCGATAGGGACGCTCACGGTGAGGGTGGAGGACTCGCCGGGCTCCAGGGAGAAGTAGTTGTCGCTCCAGAAAGAAGGCATGACCTCGTCACGGGGAGCGTCAGGAGAGGACAGAGCTCCGGCAACCACCTGCGGATTCAAAAAGAACGCCAGACCCCTGGAGGGATTGGTAAAGCGAAGCGTGTACGTGTATTCGCGCGCCGTTTTGCGCGAGCTTATCAGGGACGTCGTCACCGTGGCGCGGGGCATCGAAGACAAACCCGTGAAGTCCTTGTCGCGCTGGAACCAATATACATTGCGGGATAACGGGTGGCCGGAAGCATCGTCGAGGGAGAGGCAAACGAAGCTGACGCCGGGGGTCGAGGACAGGATGGAGGCCAGCGGCAACACTTCCCTGACGTCGGTGGTGTCTAGGGACACGGTCGCGGCGCGGTGGTAGACGAGACGTCCGTCGAGGGCGCGGACGTCGGCGCGCAGCGTCAAACCGGGGCGACGGATATAGGTACGGTTCACGACGGCCACGACGGTGTCGTCTAGGTTGAGCTGGACGTGGACGGGCTCGCAGGCGCGTTGCATAAAATAATAGCCGGCGTTGGGTTCCAGGTACCAGTCGTATATCTGCCAGACCACGCTGGGGAAGGCGCTGTTGAGCTTCCAGAGCATGACGCCGCCGGTGGTATTGAGGTGATGACCGGCGGCCTCGAAGATGCCGCGGTAGCCGTCGGCATTTAGGAACTGCATTTTTGTCGAAAAATCCCGCATGCCGGTGGGCGTGCCATAGCGTGCGGCCATGGTGGCGTAATATTCGGAATA
The DNA here is from genome assembly GCF_035492835.1 of Dinghuibacter sp. NCBI lineage: Bacteria > Pseudomonadati > Bacteroidota > Chitinophagia > Chitinophagales > Chitinophagaceae > Dinghuibacter > Dinghuibacter sp. The sequence goes on along the minus strand of NZ_DATJIY010000069.1, from coordinate 37,805 downwards.
GCGAGCGGCGCCCTCGCAGGCGTCGTGGTAGCCCCAGGTGTTGTTGAGCGGGAAGGGCAGGCTGGTGTCGGGGACCAGGTCCGGGATGACCTTTGCCAGCGTGTTGTAGGGCGGCTGGGAAGGGAGACCGGTTTCGTCTTTAAAGACCCAGTCTTTGCCGCTATCGACCAACGCATAATACGTGGCGGCGTCCCGGTAACGGTATGAACCGCCACTGTAGACTCCGGAGGGTTTGTCGTCGGGCCAGGAGCCCTTGAAGTCCCGGGTCTGTTTGGCAAAACCGGAGGAGCTGGGGATAAAGGGCCGGGTGCCGTCGAGCATGGCGACGTTGTCCCGCATGGCGTTGTAGAGTTCCAGGCGGGCGTGGCCTTCGTTTCCGCCGGTCCAGACCAGGAGGCTGGGGTGATTCCTGATGCGCAGTATCGTCGATAATAAATCGTGGACAAAAACACGCGTCTGAAACGGCCAGGCGGGCGATCCCTTGAATTCGCCCTGCGTGTCGCCGGTTATCCAGAAGTCCTGCCATACCAGGAGGCCATAACGATCGGCAAGCGTATAGAAGTCATCGGTTTCACCGATCCCCCCGCCCCAGATGCGGACGAGGTTGACGTTGGCGTTCCGGCAAAGGTGCAGCTCGTAGTCGTATCGGGCGGAATCCCGGTTGAGCATCATGTCCGGCACCCAGGCGCCGCCGACGAGGTGCACCCGCCGGCCGTTGACATAGAAATCCCGGCGGACCCACCCATCGACGTCGACGGTCCGCGAACCGACGGTGCGGATACCGACCAGGAAAGAGGTGTCGTCGGAGATATGGCCGTTCACCCGGTATTGTATCCGCATCCGGTAGAGGTCGGGACGGCCGTAGCCGTTGGGCCACCAAAGGTGGGGATGGGCGACGGTCAGGGCGCCGAGGTCGAGATCGAGCGTGGCGTGCGAGCCGACGGATACGGCACGCTCCAGACGCAACGACGGACCGGAAAATGTTTCGGGAGTCAGCGACACCGACACCGCACCCGAAGCGGCGCCGCCGTAGTTGTGCAATTGCAGCTGCACCGCGACCCGGGCGGACGTAGTATCGGTGAAAGAAGTAACCACGTGTGGTTGCCCGATGGTTACCTGCCCGCTGGTCCTCAGGTAAACCGGTTGCCAGATCCCCATATTACGGTCGTGGACCTCGGGGATCCAGTCCCAGCCGATGGAGCACAGCATGGTGACGTTCTGGCCGATGTCCCCGTACGGGCCCCCGTTCAGGAAAAAGTCGCCCAGCGCCTTGAGCTGGGGCGGCGCCGGCATACCGGGGTTGTCTAGGGGGAATATCTTGACGGCCAGGATGTTGGTATCGCGGATGGCGTCGCTGACGTCAAAGTTGTACCCGCCAAACATGCCGACCATGCGGGCGGTATCGGCGATCTGCCTGCCGTTGAGCCAAACTTCCGCGCGGTAATTGATGCCCTTGAACACCAGCTCGAAGTGTCGTCCCTTATCCGTCGGGGGAACGGTAAACGACGTCCGGTACCAATAGGGTTTTTTCCAGGGATTGGGCTGGCCGGGTAGGTGGCTGTATTGATCGAGGTGATATTGTACATTAAAAGTATCGTTGGCGTCGGGGATGCGCATATTGTTCATGCCCTGGTACGGGTCGGGGTAGACGTTATTGGCGACCAGGCCGGTCAGCACGGTCGAGGGGACGGTCACCGGGAACCAATAGCGGTCTTCCGCATACCCTGGAGTGGTCAGGGCCGCACCCGAAGGATCGGTTACCGCGGTGGATTGCAGGAAAAAATGAGTGAGCTCAACCTGCCTGACCGATTGCGCGCGCGCAACGGAAGCAAGCATCAGGATAAATACGATCCGCTTCATCGGCCAAATTTGCGAAATATTTCCGCTTATCTGCCGCGAGCCAGCGCGAAAGCCCACAAAATGATAAAAAAGTATCTACTTCCGGGGCGTGTGCCAAAGCAGCTCGATCTCGTCGGTGTCGAGGCTGAAGGGACAGTGACGCGTGACGCTCCGGGAGATGAACAGGAGGATGGCTACCTCCTGCATCGTCCCGAGAAGATGGGGGTATGTTTGCAACGTGGTTTTGAGCGCATTTTCAAGCCAGGGTTTCGTATAGCCCTGGATGGCTGCTTTTCGGATGAGGTTTCGCAGAAGACCCATGAGTTCCTGGGCGTCGTTCTGCTGTGCCTCTTTTGTTACTGGTCGGTCATAGAGGTATGTCATCGCAAAATCCTTGTCGGATGTTCGCCCCCACCACTTTATTGGAAATAAAAGTGTCCATTTGAAAGCGTTGTTCAACGGTTTAGCCATAATAGTACATTGCATGTACAGTGCACCGGTACAAATTTGGTACACAGAGGTCCAAATAACAAATTCACACCCTAGCTAGTCCCTAACACTTATCGGTTTAAATATATGTAAATCAGTAAATTAGATGACTATTTTTTAGACCTTCCCGGGGTCTTGGAGGATGGCTTCGCCGCCTTTTTCGCCACCGGTTTTTTCTGCCGCTGCTCGAGGCGCAATTTACCCAGGCGTACCAGCATCCGGTTGAGGATGGCCTGGACCGAATCCAGGGTGGCGTCGGTCATCGAATACAACGTGCCATAGAGGTGGGCCGTGGACACTTCATCTATCGCCTCCTTCTTCAGCGTGACGACGTTCTTGGCCATGAACCGGGCAAGCCCCTTGCGGTTGCGCGTCCGGAAAACGCCGGTTTCCATAAACAGCCGGACGAGCAGGCCAAGCTCATTGACAGTAAGGGAGGTAATAACTTTCTGCGAGTCGAGCCCAAAACCGGAGTCATCCTCTTTGCCTTCCTCCCCGGCCTCCTGCGCTTCTTTTTCTTTTACCCGGTTCAAGTCTTCGAGCCAGGTGGACAACATGAGCGTCAGGCTGACGCGGCCGTCGACGAACTGATAACCGGGCTTGTGCTCCAGGAAGTTGAGGTAACGCTTCATCCGCCCTACTTCCGAAACCTTTTGATAAGCGAACTCCTTGTCCTCTATGTCTTCCTCTATCGTCGTCTTGGCGTACCGGTAAAGGGAGGTGGTATTGATGTTCAGGCGATACAGGAACTCGACGATCCGCTGGGTGGCGGTCATGTCCCCCTTCAGGCCAGGGGAAAGCTGTAGGACGAAGTCTACGAGGTCCCGTAACGGGAACCACTGCCGGTAGGTCAGGTCGTCGTCCTGGATGGTCTCCCTGCACAACTCGACGATCACCTCCGACAGCCGGGGATCGACGGCGCCGTGCTGCAGGCGCTCCTTGACCACGGGTAGCCGCTCGCGCACCCACCCGGCGAAATAGTGACGGCGGAAAACCGGCAACGGCGCGTCGGGAGAAAGATAAGCGGCGGCGTGGCTCTCCAGGAAAACCGATAATTCATCCAGCCTTGCGTCTCCGGACAAAAGGATGCCTTCCTGGTGCATCCGGACATACCTGCCGATCGCCATATCCGTTTCGTTCGATACCAATACCGCCATAAAAGCGGCTTTGATGCGGTCCAGCTCACGGGCGGCGTTGGCTTCGCTTACCTGTTGCTTTTCCCAGTTGAACAACTCATACTGCATAGGTAAAGGTAACGTACTTAACCATTAATCTAATGCGTAGTAAATGTACTACGAAATACTTCTCCCCGTAAGCCGGATCAGGGTGTCCCTGTAGGTATCACCCACCGGAATCTCCTGGTCCTTTATAAAGACGCTGTTCTTACGGATGGCGGTAATGTCCTTTATGGAGACAATGTATGATTTATGGACACGGATGAAATCGGCGGCCGGGAGCTCCGCCTCCACGCCCTTTACGCTCATGCGCACGACCACCGGGCGGTTGTTGCCCTTGAGGTGGATTTTTATATAGTCTCGTAACCCCTCGATCCAGGAGATGTCTTCGAACTGTATCTTCAGCAGGCTGTAGTCCGCGTTGACAAAGAAGTAGCCCGGGCTTTTGGTCGCCTGGGCGCCCGCCAGCCGCAACTGGTGCAGCTCCCACGCCTTGTTACAGGCTTTCAGGAAGCGGTCCAGCTCGACGGGTTTGAGGAGATAGTCGACCACGTCGAGGGTATACCCTTCCAGCGCGAACTGCTCGTAGGCGGTGACGAGGATGACCATGGGTTTTTGCGCCAGGCTTTCGATAAACTGCAGCCCGCTCAGACCCGGCATCTGGATGTCGAGAAACATCAGGTCGATGGGCTGGCTGCGGAGGATTTTCCCCGCTTCGAACGCGTCCCCGCACTTAGCGACCAGTCGGATGTCCGGCACCCGGGTGAGGTAGTCCTCCAGGAGGTGCAAGGCCAGCGGCTCGTCATCTACTGCTATGCACTGCAACATATTGTAGGTTTAGCTGCAAAGATACCAGGAACCAGTCGTTCTTGGTGGTGATCCAAAGATCGTATTCGTTCCCGTAGAGGAGGTTGAGCCGTCTTTTGACGTTGGCCAGGCCGATCCCCGACGTGGCGTCCTTGGTTTCGTGCTGGGGATTGAAGCGGTTGCGGACGGTGAAATAGAGCAATCCGTCGGTGACGCTGAGGTGGATGTCGATCTGTGGGTATTCCATATACCCCGTCCCGTGCTTGAAGGCGTTCTCGATAAACGGGATCAGCAGCATGGGCTCGATGGTAAAGGGATCTGGCCCTGGTTTGATGGACACGTGCAACCGCACCTTCTCCCCCACCCGCATTTCCTGGAGGTCGATATAGCTTTGCAGGTAATCCGCCTCTTTTTGCAACGATATCTTCTGGTCGTCCGCCTGGTAGAGCATGTACCGCATCAGCGACGACAGCTTGAAAATGGTGGGCTCCAGCTTGTCGGATTTCATCCGCACCAGGGCCACGATGTTGTTGAGCACGTTGAACATGAAGTGGGGACTGATCTGCGAACGCAAAAAAGATAACTCGGTCTTGAGGTGTTCTTCCTGCCGGTCCTGGGTCAGCTTGTCGGTCCGGACCTTGTCCCCGATGACCTGGTAGGCGGTGCTCAGCGCCATAAAAAAGATCAGGACGAGGAAATTAGCGATCACATAGGTGGAAAAGCTCGGTTGGTAGTCGTCGTGCAGGGCGTGCGTGAGCGGATAGAAGATCAGGACCTTGCAGAAAAAAATACTCAGGACGACCAGCACGTAGACCCAGTAGCGTCGGGTGTACAGAAAACGCTTGGTCAGGACCGCCGCGTTGAAATAGAACAGGCCTATAAAAAAGCCATAGGATAGGAACTCCAGGATGGTCGGGAGGACCCCCGTGTTCGGGGGCGCTGTCTGGTTCGTCTTTGCGACTTCTTTTGTGCCTTGCCATATCAACAGGTGGGGCAGTATCATCAACCCGGCCCAAAAAGCCGTGTGGAGCCCCACCTGTATCCATTTCCTTTCATACCAGGCCCGCTTTTTCACAGGGGCCTCCCTCCTAGTCCCGTTGTCATTCATGGCTTACTATTGACCACCCATGCTTTGGCCGGCATCATTCATGCCCGAGCTATTCATATTTTTCCGTTTGAACAGGTTCAGGTCCATTTTCCCAAAGCGATAGGCAAACACGACGCGCACCAGCTGCGGGTCCTTGAGCCGGTCGTATTCCTGGGTGAACAGGTCCGGCGTCAGGCTGTATACTTTTGACCAGCGGGTCCGGAAAATATCCGACATGCTGACGGTGATCGAGCCCGCGTCGTTTTTGAAAAAGGTCCGTTTTACCGCCAGGTCGACGCCCCAGAAAGGGTGGATATACCCCTGGGCGGACGCCTGGGTAGTGGAGTTCGGGGGGCCGAACTGGTTCTGTTGCTGGTTGACCGGCAGGTTTGTCTTCGATTGGTAGGTCGCCGTCAGCTGCGCGGAGAAGCGCTGCGGCAGCTTGAAGTTGCTGTTGAATTTGCCGAACCAGCTCCACAGGGCATTCTGCGAGGCCTCGTTCAGGTTGTTCGTGTTGATATGCCCGTTGTACAGGTTCAGGTTCAGCGAGTAGTCGAACCACTTGGTGACCGTATGCGTCCCGGTGGCTTCCAGGCCGTAGGTCTGGGCGTTGTTGGCGTTCTCGTAGGTGTTGATCAGCACGGAGTCGCCTTGTGGGTTGATCCCTTTTTCCTGGAACCGGGTGATCAGGTTGTCGGTGTATTTGTAGTACGCCGACACCAGGATGGTGTTGTTATGCTTGAACGTCTTTATATAAGACAGCTCGAAGTTGTACGTGAATTCCGGCACCAGGTTCGGGTTGCCTCGGGTGATATTGAGCGTGTCCGAGTAGTCGGTGTACGGGAGCAGCTGGAAAAAGCTGGGCCGGTTGACCTTCCGGGTGGCGCTCAGCTGGAGCTCCTGGTCGTGTTTGAGCTTCTCGCTCAGGAACAGCGTGGGGAACAGGCTGACCGGGTAGTTGTGCTCGAAGTGCTCCTTCAGGTTGGTCACGTCGCCGGTGTACCGGGAGCTTTCGCCGCGGAGACCGATCTCATACCCGAAACTTTTCCCGATGGCGCTGGTCCAGTTCAGGTACGCCGCATACACCTGGCTGTTGCTCCTGTAGTTACTGACGCTGAAGGTGTCCAGCTGGTCGTGACCGTTGGCGTCCACATTGTAGGTGCTGTTGTCGTTTTCCAGGTGCTGGATGGAGGCGCGCAAGCCGGCTTCGAGCTTGGACGACGCGCCAAAGGGATTGACATAGTCGGTTTGGATGGTGAGAAAACCAGGCGCCGCCGACCCAACCGTCTTTTGGACGGTGCTCAGGTTGATGGGCGTGCCCGGGGTGCCCGTGAAATAGTCCGTGGTATAGGTGGCGGTCCCGTCGCTCGTGACGTGGAAGTATGTCGCGTCGGCGGTCCAGTTTTCCCCGTCCTTTTTGAAGTTGTGCTTCATCCCCAGCTGCACCCCGTTGGCGTCGAACCAGCGGTTATTGTCGGTGACACGCTGGCTGTACTGGGGCGTCATCACCCCGTTCAGCAAGCTGTCGATCCGGATCTGGGAGTTCTCGTGCGGGTCCAGGACGCCGTGCACCTTGAAATAGGCCCCGGACAGGGTGGTGCGGTTGGAAACGAAATAGTCCATCCCCACGGTCCCGAACAAAAAGTGCGCCTTGGTGCGGGTAAGGTCGGTTTCATAGAGCTGGGACTGGTTCCCCAGGAAGGTGGTCCGGTCCGTCGTGCCCGTGGTCTTGCCGTCCTGGCCGTTGTACAGGCCGGTGGCGTTGAAGTTGACCTTGCCCTGGCGGATGTTGAAGTTCACCATGGCGTTGGGCGCGCCGTGCGAATCGATACCGGCGTTGACGTTCCCGTTATAGCCGCGCTTGCGGTTCTTTTTGAGGATGATATTGAGGATGCCCGAACCGCCGCCGGAAGCGTCGTATTTGGCGCTCGGGTTGGTCATGACTTCCACGCTTTCGATGGCGTCGGCGGGGATTTCGTCCAGGGTCAGCGTGGTCGGCCGGCCATCCACGAAGATGGTGGGCGATCCGCCGCGGAGCGTGACGTTCCCGTCGATGTCGACGTTGACGGAGGGTACGTTCCGCATTACGTCCACGGCGGTGCCGCCGGTGGAGGTTATGTTTTTCTCGACGTTGAACACCTTCTTGTCCATTTCCAGCTTCATGGCGGGGGGCGTGGCATTGATCACGACGCCGCTGAGCTCCTTGACGTCATTGGCGAGCATCACGGTGCCCAGGTCCTTTTCGAAGGACGGCATGCTGCCGAACGGGTTGCTGCTCTGCTGACCCGCCGGGGCGGCCGGTTGCGCCTGCGGCTTCATCGCCGCGGGGTTCATGACCATGAAGGGGATTTCCTGGCTTTTGTAACCGGCAGCCGAAACCCTCAGGACAAGTTGACCGACGATGGGCAGGTCTTCGAAGTTGAACTCGCCGCTGGCCTTGGTGTCCATGCCCTTGATGAGCACGAGTTTCTTCTTTTTGGTAGAGGGGTCTATGGTGGGTTTTAAAAGCAATACGCTGGCGTTTTCCAGGGGCTTGCCGGTGGAGTCTGCCACCTTCCCGAAGGCACGACCCAAGGTGGGAGGGCCGGCGGGGGCGCCCTTTCCGGCGGCTGGTTTTGCGGCCGGCGGGGCTTGTTGGGCTGAAGCGGTCATCGCGAAAAACAGTGAAGTAGCGAGGACGAAAAGAATATTTCTCACAAAAGTTAAATTTGTCACCAAAGGTAATTCGCGTCTTTTGGCATTTGGGGGCGCCTGCTGCAAACGGGGGAAAAGGTGCGGCAAACGGTTGGAGGTGTAGTAAATTTGTTATAGATTTGTTAGAGTCCAATTAATCCTGGTAAAAACCGTTACCCTCATGCCGCTTCGTACCCTGGCGCTCCTGCTGCTGCTGTGCCCCTGCATTGCCGTCCGGGCGCAGCTTTCCGCAAATTTTACGGTCAGTACGACTGGGGGATGTTCTCCCCTGCTGGTGACGTTTACCAATACCACGACGGGGGCCTCGGCTTCAGCGCAGTATACCTGGGATTTTGGGAATGGGAACGCGGCAGGTCCCGGGCCATTCCAGGCGACCCAGGGGGCGACGTATGCTGTCGCTCAAACATATACGGCCACATTGACCGTTGTCGACGGTGGCGTAACCTCTGTAAAGCGCGTTACTATTACGGTGTACCCCAAACCGGTTGTCAGTTTTACGCTGACGAACGGGTCGGGCTGCGTCCCGCTGACCACCTCGTTTGCCAGCACCTCCACCCCGGGCGCGGGGACCATTACCAATTATTTCTGGGACTTCGGGGACGGGAACACCCTCAGCACGACCAGCGCCACGGCCACTAATACCTATAACTTCGCCCAAACCTACTCGCCCGGATTGACGGTGACGAACAGCTTCGGTTGTACCAGCACCGTGACGATGAACAACGCCGTTACGGTCTATCCGCCGGTGTCGCCCAGCTTTACGGTGGATTCGACGATCCTGTGCAGTCTTGCCGACCCGGTGCATTTTACCAATACCTCTTCGGGTCCGGGTACGCTTTCTTACCTGTGGAACTTCGGGGATGGGACGACCTCGACCGACGCCAACCCAGCGCATGTTTTTGCGGCAAAGGGGCTGTATACGGTTTCGCTGACCGTGTCGAGCTCCGACGGCTGCAGCGCCACCACGACAAAAACCGAGCTGGTCAACGCCGCCGACTTCAATCCCCAATTCAACCTGCCGCTGAATGCCTGTTCGGGCAGCCCGGCGCTGTTCACCGACATAACCAGTCCCCCCGGGACCGGAGCGCCGACCTGGGTCTTCGGGGACGGGGGCACGGCCGCCGGCGCCAGCGTTACGCACGACTTCAGCGCTTCCGGAACGTACGACGTGACCATGACCGAAACCTTTGGCGCGTGTACCGCGAGCGTGACCCAACCCGTTACCGTCAAGGGCGGGATCAACCCGTCCGGGTTTGTCATTACATTGGACTCGGTTTGCGGGGCGCCGGCTTTAATTAGCTTTGACGACACGTCTTCTGCCGCCGTGGCGTGGTTGTGGAACTTCGACGGCCGGCCAGGCGACACGTCCACCGCCCGTTCCGCCAGCTTTACGTACCCCGCGAACGGCACCTACAACCCCAGCCTGACCATCACCAACGCCAACGGATGCAAAGGGACGATAACGATGCCGGTCTCGATCACGCCGCCCACGGCCGTGATCACCGGTATCCAGACGCCGCTGCCCTCCGATAGCGTATGCGCCATCATCAGCGACGCCCTGAGCGCAACGTCGGTGGATACGCTGGTTCAGTACCTTTGGACGTTTTCCGATGGGACGACGTCTGTTCTGTCCAACCCCGTTAAGGTTTTCGACAAACCCGGTACCTATACCATTACATTGTCCTTCATCACCAACCATGGTTGCCGGGGCGTTTCCAATACCCTGACCGTCGTGGTCTACCCCAAGCCGACGGCGTTGTTTATGGCGCCCGACACGCTGATTTGCGGCAACAACCCCGTCCAGTTCAATAACGAGTCCACCGGGAACGCCAGCGCCTATACCTGGAACTTCGGCGACGGGCCGTGGATCGAAAACGACGGGAACCCGGCCTACCATTCCTACGCGGATTCCGGCAATTATACCGTTACCCTGATCGCCTCCAATCCCGGTTGCGCGGACACCTTCACCCGCGTACAGTATATCCGCGTCAATGCCCCGTTCCCGAACATAAAATCCCTGAATACCTGCGACAGCACGCGGGGAACGGTGGTTTTCACCGATTCGGCGATGAAGGCGGCGTCGTGGGTCTGGAATTTCGGGGATGGCTCCGCGCCGGTCTCCGTTTTGGCCGGAGGCCCGGATACGGTGCGTCATACGTATACCAAGTCCGGTGCGTACAACGTCGTGCTGACGGCGACCAACGGGCCGTGTACGGTGACGGACAGCGCCCAGGTTTTTGTCTTGCTGAAACAATCCCCGCTCTTGTCCTCGACGTCGGCGGCGATCTGCGGGGGCGATCCGTTTCCGGTGTCGATCGCGCGGCTGGATACAAATTATGCCGCTCTTGGGGGCGCCTATTATAACGTCAACCGCTGGCAATACCCGGATAGCACGGGTATGAATGGGGGTGGATCGGTGTCGGTTACCTATTCGGGTACGGTGGGGGGTATAGCGCCCGGCGAGGATTCGCTGCGGGTGATCCTGAAGTCCGTGTACTTCGGGTGTTACGATACTTCCAATTTTATACCGATCAAGGTGAATGGTCCGGTTGTGGGGTTTGGCGCGCTCGATGTGCCCTGTTTCAAGACGCCCGTGACCTTTACCGATAGCACCAAGGACAGCGTACCCATCGTCAAATGGGTCTGGAACCTGGGCGACACCACCATCACGCGGACCAACGGGGACACTATCATGCATTTTTATGCCGCCCCCGGCACCTACCAGCCGACGTTGACGGTTACCGATTCGCTGGGCTGCAGCGCGACGACATCGGTCACCTATGACGCAGTGACAGTAGGGGGACCGCAGGCGGATTTCTACTGGACGCCGGCGAACCTTATCCCGGGCTCATCGGCGACATTCTACAACAGCAGTACCGGCGCGCCCCCCGGGACGGCCTACCTGTGGCGGTTCCAAAGCGACGGGTCGACGTCGACGGATCCCGTTTCGGTATCGCATACGTACCCGGTGACGATGGTGGACACGGTGACGCTGATCGCGCACTCCGCCGCCTGCGCCGACACCGTGGCGAAACCCGTGCCGATCGAGGACCTGAACGCCTCCTTTACCTATACCACCCAATACATCAACAGCGCCAGCTGTCCCCCCATGGTGGCCTACTTCATCAGCACCACCTTTGCGGCCGACAGTCTTCACTGGGACTTCGGGGACGGGGCGACCGCCGACAACAACCCCAAACCCAGCCACACCTATCTGCAACCCGGTATTTATATCGTGACCCTCACCGCCTATGGCGCGGGCGGACTCAATATCGTCTCGACCGATTCGGTGCTCGTCAAGGGCCCGCGCGCCTTCCTCAGGGCGGACCGGCAACTCGGCTGCGTCCCGCAGGAAGTAACGCTCTCGGCTACCGCCGCCTACGCCTCGTCCTATTTCTGGGATTTCGGGGACGGGACGGTGATAGAGTCCAGCGATACCACCCAAACCCATACCTACGTACTCCCCGGCATCTATACCCCCGCGCTGATACTCAAGGACTCCACGGGTTGTCAGGCGACCTTCAATACCCCCAAGCCGATCCTGATGGACACGCTGCACCTCCAGCTCGGGTCCACCCACGTCTGCGACTCGACCTGGCTGCCGCTCAACCCCGCCATCGTCAGTTTCGTCTACGACAGTCTGCACCAGGCCCTTACCTGGCATTGGACCTTCCCCGACGGGACGACCTCGGCCCTGGATAGCCCGGGTTACTATTTCACCCAGCCCGGCACCGTCATGATAAACGCCACCGCTTCCTCCTACGCCGGTTGCACCGCCACCGCCGTCGATACCGTCAAGGTCATCCCCGACATCGTACTCCGCGCCCCGACCGATACCTTTATCTGCCAGGGCGGATCGGTTTCGCTCGACGTATTGGGCGGCTTCACCTATACCTGGGCGCCGCTCGCTGGTCTGAGTCAAATCTCCGGCGGCTCCGCGGTGGCCAGCCCGTCGGCGACCACCACCTACACCGTCGTCGGTCAAAGCCTTTTCCAGTGCTTTGCCGACACCAGTTTTATCACCGTCAACGTCGAACCGCTGCCGACCGTTTCCCTGCCATCCGTCGCCGTCACCCCCGCGGGTATCGGCCTGCCCCTGACCCCGGTCGCCAGCGCCAACGTCGTCTCCTACCTGTGGACCCCGCCCGATGGCCTGACCTGTGCGAACTGCGCCAGCCCGCTCGCCTACCCCAACTCATCCAATACGACTTACACGGTGACCGTATCCACCTCCTACGGCTGCACCGCGACGGCCCAGATCACCATCAACCTCATCTGCCGGGAGGACGCGGTCTCCATCCCCAGCGCCTTCACCCCCAACCACGACGGGCACAACGACAAGTTCTACCCCCTCGGCAAGGGCATCAAGGCCATCAACCACTTCTCGGTCTACGATCGCTGGGGCCGTCCGGTGTACAGCCGCGACAACATCCCCATCAACTCCGAGGACTATGGCTGGGACGGCACCTGCAACGGGCGCGATATGCCGCCGGGGGCTTATGTATACTTACTCGAAGTTATTTGCGAGACGGGGGAGGTGTTTCATTTGCATGGGACGGTGGTGTTGATACGCTAGGGCGTTCGGGAGCGTTGCCTGCCGTCATATTTCAGGATGCTTCGCGGAAGGCACCCGGAGCCTTTTCCACGCTTTGATTTTTGGGCAAGGTAAATCTTGGGGAAACGCGGGAAATTGTGCTATTTTTCAAGGTATAGCTTACCCCCAAACCCCCGGGGGCCTCGCCCTTTATTTTAGGCAAGTCTTGCCTTGGGTAAACGACGCAAATGGGGCGATTTTGCAAGCTATAGCTTGCCTAAAAATCAAAGCGAGAAAATGGGGCGGGCGCGCCACGTCGACGACGCCATTGAACCGAATCGCCGGGCCCCCATAGAAAGTGTCACCGCCGCTTTTCAGGATGCGCCCTAGGCGGTCCGCTAAACGGATGCGTGCGGCTGCAGGTGCTTTAGCGCAAGCCAATACTTATCCCTGGTGATGGAGTAATCGATCTTCAGGTTTCGATGCCCGGCGATCAGATTGGCGACCACTTCGGATATTTTACGGAACTCGTTGGACGCGATATAGATTTTTCGATGGCCGTCCCCGGTCTCACGGCCTAAGTTAAGCCAGCCGGTCTGCTTGGGCAGCTGGTCTTCGAAAGCATTCATCGCCTCCGAGGAATCGGTGGAGGGCATGCCGTTGTTCGATACCGTGTAGGCAATGTCTATAACGGTCATCCACGGATGGGAGGGCTTGGAGTCCCAGCGCAGAAGATCCTGGTTAACCATTGCAATCAGGGGCAATCCGTTGATGGTGCCTTCCAGGACGGCGCACTGGGAAAACTCTTCCCCGGACATGCCGTCGGAATATTTTTCGACAAACTCTTTTTCCCGCCAGGCGAGGTAAGCCGGCAGTTCGCGGATGGGGATCAATTCCTGGCCGGAAGGTGCAGGCACGACCTCGAAGGTGTCGACCTGCGTGGCGGTTGCCAGCTCGCCCAGCAAGTTGCTGAGGAATATAGATGTACCCGAGTCCATCGTTTTCCGCTGCTCCTCTGAAAAGTCCCGGTGCACAAATTTCAGACAGATTTCGTCGGGGTATTCCGCCAGCGGTTCGCTGTAAAAAGATAACGTGTGCTCGTCAAACGTGCAGCCGTTCATGTGGATGCGCCAGCCCGCCGGTTGCTTGAGCGCGGTAAATTTCCAATTGGATAGCGTCGGTGCAGAACGAACCAGATGCTCGACGAATACAAAGTTCTTTACATCGCCCTCGGCGGTTATAATGATCTCGGCGACGTCGTCGGAGGCCATCCCGATCTCGCTGAAAAATCCGGGATTGACCTTGTGTAACCGGGGTGTCAACTCGTCGAGGACCCGCTCGACCACATCCCCTTTATTTTTCATCACCTGGAAGAACGTCGCTTCCTGTGTACCAAACCATTGCCAGAAGGCCTCCGCCGGGTCCTTTTTTTCCCGCTGAAAAAGCTTATCGAATATGCCCATAATAAGGGCAATATACTACTCCGTCCGGAGACTCTTCACCGGACTCGCGAGCGCCGCCTTCATGGCCTGGTAGCTCACCGTCGCCAGGGTGATGAGGAGGGCGCAGACGGCGGAGGCGACGAACAGCCACCAGGGGAGGCCGGTGCGATACTCGTACCGCTGTAGCCATTGGTGGAGGTAGAACCAGGAGATGGGGGTCGCGATGCAGCAGGAAATGACGACCAGGACGACGAATTCGGTGGAAAGGAGGCGCCAGAGGCTGTACACGGAGGCGCCGAGGACTTTGCGGACGCCCATTTCCTTGGTGCGTTGTTCGGCGACGAAGCTGGCGAGACCGAAGAGGCCGAGACAGGAGATCAGGATCGCGAACAGGGCGAAGACGCCGGCCAGCCGGCCGACGCGTTCCTCGTCGGAGAACTTGGTGGCGTACTCATCGTCGGTGAACTTGTATTCGAAGGGGCTGCCGGGGTTGTGCTGGTGGAAAACCGGCGCGAGCTTTGCCAACGCGAAACCGATCGGCACCGTGGGCTTGACGCGCACGATGATGGAGCTGGTCCAACCGAAGTTCGGGTAGAAAACGGTGGGCTTTATCGGGGTGTAGGGCGACTCCATGACCATGTCGTGGATGACGCCGATCACCTGGTAGGGTTTGCCATTCCATTGGATGGTCATGCCGACGGGATGGGCTATCCCGATGAGCTTCACCGCGGCTTCGTTCAGGATCAGGGCGTTGGAATCGGTGGTAAACTGGCGGGAATAGTCGCGGCCTTCCTTGATGTGCCAGTGCAAGGTGTGCCCGTAATCGAAGGTGACGGCGATGATGCCAAACGCCGGCTGGGTGGCGGGGTCCTTGCCCGCCCATTCGAAGCCGATCTGGTTGCTGTTGACTTCGGTGGGCTTGCTGTTGGACTCGGCCATGTCTTCCACTACGCCGGTGCGGAGCAGGTCGCCGCGGAGCTCGTTGTAGTGACCCCATATCTCCGGGGTATTGATGTCCATGGTCAGCAGGCCTTCGCGGGTATAGCCGACGGGGCGGTTCTTGGCGTACTGGACTTGTTTGTATACGATGACGGTGCCGATGATCAACGCCACCGATACGGTGAACTGGACCACGACGAGGACGCGCCGCGGGAGCGACGCGAGCTTTCCTACCTTGAACGTGCCCTTCAGGACCTTGATCGGTTGGAAGGAGGACAGGTAGAGGGCCGGATAGCTGCCCGATACCAGCCCGGTAAAGAGGGCAAAGCCCAGGGTCATCAGCCAGAACCATCCGTTCCCCAGGGGCAGGCGCATGTCTTTGTCGGCCAGCTGGTTGAAGAATGGGAGGGACAGTTGTACCAGCAACAGCGCGAGGATCAGGGCCAGGCAGGCGATAAACAGGGACTCGCTCAGCAGCTGCCCGATCAGTTGGCGGCGCAGCGAGCCGAGGGTCTTGCGGATGCCTACCTCCTTGGCGCGGCGTTCGGACCGGGCGGTACTCAGGTTCATGAAGTTGATACACGCCAGCAGCAACACGAAGACGCCGATGATGCCGAACAGCCAGACAAAGGCGATGCGGCCGCCGCCGGTGGCGACCCCATTGACGAACTCGTCGTGCAAACGCCAGTCGTCCATCGGCAGCAGCGTGAGCGTTTCGTTGTCCTTCATCTGGTCGTGGGGGGTGACGATGCCCTTGATGGCTTCGCTCGCCTGGTGCATGCCCACGTGCGGGTTGAGCTGGACATACAACCGCCAGGAGTGGTTGCCCCATTCGGTTTCCGTTCCTTTCAGCCAGGTGTTGACCGCCCCGTATTCGTCCCAGGACCACAGGAAATTAACGCCGTTGAAGGAGGTGTTCTTGGGCAGATCCTCGAATATTCCCGCCACCTTTAGCGGTGTGCGGTTATCGACCTTGACGGTCTTACCTATCGGGTCGGACGATCCGAACAATGCCTTGGCCGTCGAGGCGCTCAGCAGCACGGAGGCCATGTCTTTGAGGGCGGACCGGTTGCCCGAGATCATATGCAGCGATAGCATGTCCGGGAATTCCGGCTGGACGGCCACGCCCGTTTGGGTGATCTTCTGTTCACCCGCCGCTATGATGTGGGGCTCGTTCCAGGTAGCCAGCGACACTGCCTTGAACAGGTTGCCCCACTTGGTCCTCAGCTCGGTCCCCACAGGATAGGAGTTCGTCTGGTCGGTGCCCCGGACGCCGTTGAAGGTTTGGTTGACCATGACCGTGGCCAGCCGTTCGTGGTTGGCGTGGTAGCGGTCGAAGGACATCTCGTCCCATATCCAGAGGCCGATGATCAGGGCCACGGCCATTCCGCTGGCCAGCCCGAAGACGTTAATGGCCGAGTAGGCCTTTTGCTTGAGGAGGTTCCTCCAGGCGATCGTCAGGAAATTGCGGATCATATTATTCGGATCTTAGGCTTTTTCCGGGGTTCACCAGGGCCGCGCGGATGGACTGGAAGCTCACCGTCGTCAGCGTGATGACGAGCGCGCCCCCGGCCGCGCCGAGGAATATCCACCAGGAGATCGGGGTATGATAGGCATAGGCCGACAACCACCTATCGAGGTAGTACCACGCGACCGGCGTCGCGATCAGGCAGGAGAGCATGACCAACAGCACGAATTCGGTGGAGAGGAGTTTCCATATGTGGAAAACGGAAGCCCCCAGCACCTTGCGCACGCCCATTTCCTTGGTACGCTGCTCGGCCACGAAGCTGGCCAGGCCGAACAGGCCCAGGCAGGAAATCAGGATGGCCAGCCCCGCGAAAACACCCGCGAGCTGGCCGACCCGCTTTTCGTCGGAGAACTTGCGTTCGTATTCGTCGCTGGCAAACTTGTATTCGAAAGGCATTCCCGGGTTGTATCTGGCAAAAACGCGCGCCACCTTGTCGAGCGACGACTGCGCGGGCAAACCCGGGGTAAGCCGCAGCAGGATGGACTCGGTCCAGGAATAGTCCAGGGTGTAGATGGTGGGCGACACCGGGGTGTAGGGCGATTCCATGACCATGTCTTTCACGACGCCGACAACCGTGTGCGATTCCTGTTGGACGTGCATGACCGTCCCTACCGGGTGCTTGAGGCCCATCAACCGGACGGCCGATTCGTTGAGGACGATCGCGCCGGTATCGGAGCTGAACGCCCGTGAAAAGTCGCGTCCCTCTTTTACCTGCCACTGGACGGTGTTGCCGTAGTCGTGGGTCACCGCCACGTAGGCGAATTCAGGTTTAGCGTCGGGTTTCAGGCCATCCCACCGGAAATCGGTCATGGTGCTCACGACCTGTGTGGTCGCGCCGTTCGATTCGGCCATGTCCGACACGGCCCCGGTCGCCAGCAGGTCCTGTCGCAAGGGGGTGTAGTGCCCGTAAAGGCCGGAGGTATTGAGTTTGACGACGATCAAACCATCCCCGCGGTCGTAGCCGGTGGGCCGGTCCCGGGCGTATTGCACCTGGAGGAACACGACCGTCGTTCCGATGATGAGGGCCACCGAAACAGTGAACTGGAGGACGACGAGCACGCGCCTGGGAAGTGCCGCCAGCCGGCCGGCCTTGAAGGTTCCCTTGAGGACCTTGATCGGGCGGAAGGAAGAAAGATAAATGGCTGGATAGGTGCCGGAGATGAGGCCGGTGAACAGCGTAAAAGCCAGGGCCGAACCCCAAAAGCTCAAAGACGTCAATGGAAGCCGCATGTGCTTATCCGCGAGCCCGTTGAAGAATGGCAGCGACAATTTCACCAGGCAAAGCGCGATGCCCAGCGCGAGAAGCGTCACAATTATGGATTCGATGTAGAGTTGCACCACCAGCTGTACCCGCAGCGAGCCGAGCGTCTTGCGGATGCCCACTTCCCGCGCGCGTTTTTCGCTCCGCGCGGTGCTCAGGTTCATAAAGTTGATGCACGCCAGGATCAGTATGAAAGCGCCGATGAGGCTGAACATCCAGACGAACTGGATGCGACCGCCCACGGAGACGCCGTTCTTGAATTCGCTGTACAACCGCCACCGGTCCATGGGGTGCACCAGTATGGATTCCCTGGCGCTCTCGGGGTGTGACCGGACAACGGCGGTCAGTTGCTGTTCCAACCCGTGTATGTCCGCGCCGTGTTTCAGCTGTATAAAAGCCTGGAAAGAATGATTGTTCCACTGGTGCTCCCAATTATGGTACCAGTGCGCATTGAGGATGATGTACCTGTCCCAGGGCATCAGCAGGTGCGTGCGCGTGAGGCTGGTGTTTTCCGGGAAGTCCTCGAAAACGCCCGCCACGGTCATGTCGTAGCTGCCGGACACGCGCACCGTTTTGCCCATCGGGTCTTCGGTCCCAAACAAAGCCTTCGCGGTGGAGGCGTTTAACAGGACGGAGGATGGGTCCCTCAGCCCTTCCCGGCTACCCTCCAGCATCTTTAGGCCGAACATGCCGGCGAAGGACGGCTGGACGAACATGCCGTCGCCGGAAACCTTGACGTCGTTGTACTGCAGGCTGTGGTTCTCGTTCCACGAGGCCATCGACACCGATTGAATGTCCTTTCCCTGTAAACCGAGCCCCAGGGGAAGCAGCGTCGCTTTGGAAGTCCGCAGCTCCCCATTGACCGGCGTCGTCGACATCACCTGGGCAATCGTCCGATGGTTGTCGAAATAGCGATCGAAGGTCAGTTCATCGTACATCCACAGACCGATCAGGATGGCAATGGCCATGCCTGTCGCCAGCCCGAGGACGTTGATCGCGGAATAGACGCGGTTCTTTTTGAGGTTCCGCCAGGCGAAAAGGATGAAGGAGCGTAGCATGCTCCTTCCACTCCGAAAACAACGCCAAGGTAGCAATTCGTTGCGGACCAGTGTATTGCGTTTTTGCGCGGGCGTTCGCCTGTATCGAAAACGTACACTACACGTGCGCCAGCGCGTCTACCCATTCGTGGACGGGCGTACCGATCAGGCGCGCAAAATCCAGCGACAAGCCCAGCACGGTATCCGCCTGTTTGCGGGCGTAGACCCGGGCAAGGTTGGTCCGGAATTTTTCGAGCAGCTTGGGGATACCTTCGTCCCGGCGGCGTTTGTGGCCGATGGGGTATTCGACGACGACCTCGTCCCACACCGTGCCGTCGTTGAACTCCACCGTGAGGGCGTTGGCAATGGACCGTTTTTCGGGGTCGTGGTAGTCGGCCGTGAACTGGTGGTCTTCGACGCACTCCATGGTGTCGCGGAGCCGGTCGATCCGGGGATCGGCGGCGACGGCGTCCTCGTAATCGGAGGCCGTAAGGCGTCCGTACAACAACGGCACGGCGACCATGTACTGGATGCAGTGGTCACGGTCGGCGGGGTTGTGGAGCGGGCCCTTTTTATCGATGATGCGGATGGCGGCCTCGTGCGTGCGGATCCGGATGTGACGGATGTCTTCGGCGCGGCGGCCGGTTTCCATGAGCTTGGCGTGGAGCGTCATCGCGGCCTCCACCGCGGTCTGGGAGTGGAACTCGGCGGGGAAGGATATCTTGAAGAGGACGTTTTCCATGACGTAGCTGCCGTAGGGCCGTTGGAAACGGAACGCCTGTCCCTTGAACGAGACGTCATAGAAGCCCCACACAGGCGCGGTGAGGACGGAGGGATAGCCCATCTCCCCGGTGCGCGCCATCAGCGCGAGCCGTACGGCCCGGGCGGTCGCGTCACCCGCGGCCCAGGACTTACGGCTACCCGTATTGGGCGCGTGCCGGTACGTGCGCAACGACTGCCCGTCGACAAAGGCCAGCGACAACGCGTTTACCAGCTCATCCCGGGTCAGGCCCATCAACCGGCCCACCACGGCGGTGGACGCGACCTTCACCAACAGCACGTGGTCGAGTCCTACTTTGTTGAACGAGTTTTCCAGCGCGATAACGCCTTGGATTTCGTGCGCGCGGATCATCGCGTCCAGGACGGCTTTCATGGTCAGGGGCGGTTTGCCCATCGCGACCGCCGTACGCGACAGCCAGTCCGCGGTGGCCAGGATGCCGCCGAGGTTATCGGAGGGGTGGCCCCATTCGGCGGCCAGCCAGGTGTCGTTGAAGTCGAGCCAGCGAATGATGGCGCCGATGTTAAAGGCGGCCTGGACGGGGTCCAGCTGGTAAGCCGTTCCCGGGACCTTGGCGCCGTTCGGTACGACGGTGCCGGGGACGATGGGCCCGAGCAGCTTGGTGCAGGCGGGGTAGGTCAGCGCTTCGAGACCGCACCCGATGGTGTCGAGGAGGCAATAGTGCGCGGTCGACCAGGCGAGGTCGGAGGTTATGGAATAATCCAGGACGTAGTCGACGATATCGGTTAAAACTTTGTCTGCGGTACGTTGCATGTTATCTTTTTTCGATGGGAACAAAAGGACGGTTCTCGGGTCCGGTATAGTTGGCGCTGGGGCGGATGATCTTGCCGTCCTGGCGTTGCTCGATGACGTGGGCGCTCCAGCCGGTGACGCGGGCGATCACGAACAGGGGTGTAAAGAAAGCGGTGGGTACGCCCATCAGGTGATACGACACGGCGGAAAACCAATCGAGGTTCGGGAACATCTTTTTCTCCGACCACATGAGCGACTCGAGCGCTTCGGCCACGTCAAACAGCATCATGTCGCCGGCCTCCTTCGAAAGCCCACGCGCGATTTCCTTGATGACCTGGTTGCGCGGGTCTGAAACGGTGTAGACGGGGTGACCAAAGCCGATGATAACCTCTTTGCGGGCCAGCCGCGCGCGGATGTCCCCTTCCGCTTCGGCGACGGAAGCATACCGGCTTTGGATATCATAGGCGACCTCGTTGGCGCCGCCGTGCTTCGGCCCGCGTAGCGCGCCGATCGCGCCGGTGATGGCCGAATACATATCCGAGCCCGTCCCCGCGATGACGCGGGCGGTAAAGGTGGAGGCGTTGAACTCGTGCTCGGCGTAGAGGTTGAGCGATACCTGCATGGCCTGTTCCCAGGTCGCGGACGGTGTGCGGTCGTGGAGCAGGTGAAGGAAGTGACCGGCGATGGTTTCGTCGGCGGTCTCGACGTCGATGACCTTCCCGTTATGGGCGTAGTGATACCAGTACAACAACGCGGAGGCGTAGCTGGCCATGAGCTTGTCGGCGATGTCGCGGGCGCCCGCCAACGCGTGGTCGTCCTTTTCGGGGAGCAGGGCGCCCAGCACCGAGGTATAGGTGCGGAGCACGTCCATGGGGTGCGTGGCCGGCGGCAGCTGTTCCAGCGCCAGGCGGGCGGCGGCGGGGAGACCGCGCAGCGATTGAAGCTTTGTCTTATAGGCTTTCAGCTGGGCGGCGTTGGGCAGCGCCCCGTATATCAATAAAAAAGCCGTTTCCTCGAAGGTGGCCTTCTCCGCCAGGTCGAGGATGTCATAGCCGCGATAGTGTAGGTCGTTGCCGGTGTGACCTACGGTGGACAAGGCAGTGTTGCCCGCGGGGACGCCCGACAGCGCCACGCTTTTCTTGGGTTTGAATCCGGTGTTATCCATTACGTTGTTGTTTGAATAGTTCGTCCAGCTTGCGCTCGTAGTCGTAATACCCGATGCTGGCATACAGCTCGGCGCGGGTCTGCATCGTGTCCAGCACATTCTGCTGGGTGCCGTCGCGGCGGATCGCTTCGAAAACGTTCAGGGCGGCCTTGTTGGCGGCGCGGAAGGCGGAAAGCGGGTAGAGCACGAGACCGACGCCGTTTTCACGGAGCTCGTCAACGGTATATAACGGAGTCATCCCGAACTCGGTGATGTTGGCCAGCACGGGGATACCCGTCACCTCCTCGAACCGGCGGTAAAGCGCGAGCTCCGGCACGGCTTCTGCAAAAATAAAGTCCGCGCCCGCCTCTTTATAGGCCAGGGCGCGTTCGAGGGCCTTATCCATGCCCTCCACGGCGATGGCATCCGTCCGGGCGCCGATCACGAAACCGGGGTCGGTCCGGGCGTCGACCGCCGCCTTGATACGGTCCACCATTTCTTCCTTGGAGACCACCTCCTTACCCGGCCGGTGACCGCAACGCTTGGCGCCGACCTGGTCCTCGATGTGGAGGGCGGCGGCGCCGGCCTTGATCAGGGCGCGTATGGTGCGGGCGACGTTAAAAGCGGAGGGGCCAAAACCCGTATCCACGTCCACCAGCAGGGGCGTATCGGTCACGTTGGTGATGCGGTCGATGTCGACGAGGACGTCCTCGAGGCTGGTGATGCCGAGGTCGGGGATACCGAGCGAGCCGGCGGCGACCCCGCCCCCGGAGAGGTATATCGCCTTGAAGCCCGCCTGGGTGGCGAGCAGGGCATGATTGGCGTTGATGGTTCCTACTACCTGAAGGGGCTTTTCCTGGGCCATGGCCTCGCGGAACCGGGTCCCGGGGGAAACGTTCGGCATCTACAATTCGTTTAGGTCGCAAATGTATCGAAACCGGACGTCGTTTTATATCAAAAGCGAACAGTTGTTCTGTACCATACCCGCAAACAGCTCGTTGTGAATATTTTAGGCCGCGGCACGATTTTATCTACGAAGAACTTCATAAACCCTTCACCGCATGCTCCGCAACTACCTCAAGATCGCCTGGAGAAATATACGGCGCCACCCCTCTACTTCTTTGATCCATGTATTGGGACTTTGCTTTGGTATATTGTCCTGTCTGATCATTTTCATCGTCATCCGCTACGAGCTCGGCTTTAACAAGGTCGCCGACGCCCCCCGGATCTACCGGGTAACCACCGACCTGCAAAGTCACCTCGACAACGGACCGCATCATGCCTCGAGCATACCGGGACCCGCTACGCAGGCGATGCGCGCGGAAATGACCGGAATGGAGGCCATCACTTATTTTCATACCTGGAACCCGGGCGTGACCATCGCCCAGGACGGGGAAAAGCCGCTGAAGTTCGATCCCCTCAAGGGCTCGGAAACGGCGATGAACATCGTCATTACCGACCCGGACTATTTCCATGTGTTCGCATACGATTGGCTGGAAGGGAATCCGCGCACCGCATTGAACGATCCGTTCAAAGTGGTGTTGACGGAAAGCGGGGCACGGCGGTATTTCGGGGACGCGCCCCTGGCCGCGGACCTGGGCCGCACGGTTGCTTACGACGACTCCCTCATCGTCACGGTGTCGGGTATCGTCCGCGACCCGGCGGCGCCCACGGACCTGGCGTTTACGGACTTCATATCCTTCGCTACGGCGACGAACAGTTATCTGGGAAGGGGCGAGGTAGACATGAAGAACTGGCATATGTGGGGCAGCCTCAACCAGACGTACGTCAAACTTGCGCCTGGCGTGACGATCGCCCAGCTGCAAAGACAGGCGCCCGGTTTTATCGACCGGCACATAAAGATGGACGGTATGAAAACGGCCTTTCGTTTTCAACCCTTGAGCGACCTGCACTACAACGGTGATTACCGGGATACGTATTCCCGCCAGGCGAGCCTGCCCGCGCTCTACGGCATGTTGGGCATCGCCTGTTTCATCCTGATCATCGCCTGCATCAATTTTATCAACCTGTCCACCGCCCAATCCATACAGCGCGCCCGGGAAATCGGGGTGCGGAAGGTCATGGGCTCGGGTCGTGGTCAGCTGGTTGTCCAGTTCCTGACGGAAACCCTGATGCTGACCGTGTTGTCGGCGGCGCTCGCCCTCCTGTTGGTGCGGCCGGTCATGGCCGCCCTGGGCGACCTCCTACCTTGGGGCGTGGCATTCCATTGGACGACGTCCACGCTGTTGTTCATCGGGGGGATCATCCTGGTGACGGCCGCCGGCGCCGGTTTCTACCCCGCCAGGGTCGTAGCGTCCTTCCTCCCGGTGATCAGCCTGAAGGGGAAGGGCGGCGAACAATTCAACCGCCGGAGTCCGCTCCGCCGCGCGTTGATCGTCTTCCAGTTCACGGTGTCGCTGGTCTTTATCATCGGGAGCATCGTAGTCGGCAGGCAGCTCGCCTACGTGCTGAATTCGGACCTGGGTTTTGCCAGGGGCGTCGTCCTGCAAATCAACACCCGTTGGGGTGACGGGGACAAGCGGGTGTACTTCGCACAGCGCCTCCGTGCGCTGGCAGGGGTGTCCCGCGTCAGCCTCAACGACGGCGTGCCCTCTTCGTCCCGCCATGGCAGTACGAGTTTCTCCTATAACGGGAAACAGATCGTGGAAACGAAAGGAGAGCTCATGGACGTCGACACGGCCTACTTCGGCCTCTTTGGGCTCAGGATGATCGCGGGGCGGCAGCTGATGTCATCGGACACCATGAAGGAGTACGTCATCAATGAAACCGCCGCCAGGACATTGGGTTTCCCCCATCCCCAGGATGCCGTGGGTAAAATGGTCAAGGCCGGGATGACGGATGGCAGCGGTCTGGAATTCCTGCCCATCGTCGGCGTCGTTTCGGATTTCCACTCATTGTCGATGCATTCCGCGATAGAGCCGGTTTTTATGTGTGCCGCGGGGAATGAGGCCGCTTCGGTCAGCGTCAAGCTGACCGTGTTGGATCAACACACGCTGAACCAGATCGAGGCTCTCTTCCACCAGGTATTCCCGGTCGCGCAGTACAACCCCGGTTTCTTCGACGACATCATCGCCCGGATGTATATGGACGAGCAAAAGACGTCGCGCATCATCAGTCTTGCGATGACGATCGCCATCTTTATCTCGTGCATGGGTCTCTTTGGCCTGGCCGCCTTTACCGCGCAGCAACGGACCAAGGAGGTCGGTATCCGGAAGGTCCTGGGGGCCAGGGTGTCGACTATCGTCGTTTTGCTCTGCCGGGACTTCGTGCTGCTGGTCGGGCTGTCGATCCTCATCGCCTCCCCCATCGCCTGGTGGGCGTCGCACCGCTGGCTGCAGGATTTTGCATACCGTGTCCCGGTGAGCGCCTGGATATTCATCGTGTCCGGTCTGGCCGCTATCTTTATTGCCCTTTGCACCGTCAGCGCGCAGGCGCTGCGGGTCGCCAGGGCCAATCCCGTAAAATCCTTAAGGTCCGAATAATGTTCCTGAACTACCTCACTTCCGCCTGGCGAGCTTTACTGAAATCGCCCCTGTACAGCGCCATCAATATCGGGGGCCTGTCCACCGGCCTTGCCGCGTGTATGCTGATCCTGTTGTATGTCACCCACGAGCACAGCTATGACCGCTTTCACAGGGACAGCGACCGCCTGTACCGGGTCGATGCGTCCTTCACCATGAGCGGTCAGCAGGTGAACATCCAGGGCATCGGCTATAACGACGCGCCGCGTCTGCTGGCCGGCGACTCCCGCGTCACGGAGGCCCTGCGCGTCAAGATCAGGGACCAGGCGACCCCGATCGAAGGAAAGGCCGGTCCGTTCACCGAAAACGGGTTTTTGTTCGCGGACAGCCGTTTTTTCTCCTTCTTTTCCTTCCCCCTGGTCGAAGGCGATCCGGCGACCGCGCTGGGCAAGCCCTTTTCGGTGGTCCTTTCCCAAAGGGCGGCGCGCAAGTACTTCGGGCAATCGGACCCCATCGGGCAGGTCCTGACGTATAACCACAAGCATCCGTTGGAGGTGACCGGGGTTGCCGCCGACGCGCCGTCGAATTCGTCCATCGAATTCGACTTCGTCACGCCGTTGTCGAGCCTGGAAGCCATGCCCGAGCGAAAAGATGAGATCGGCGGTCCGAGCGACCCCATCGGCAACTTCGTGACCTATCTCCGGCTGAACCGGCCCGAATCCGCCCGCGGCGTGGAAAAGAGCCTCGCCGTCCTGGCCAGGGACACGTCGATCCACATGACGCTGGAATTATTCCGGGATACGCACCTGGGGCTGAACTTCGGGGACTTTTCGAACCTCCGCTACCTCAAGGTCTTTCCGCTGGTCGCGTTCCTGGTGCTGTTGCTGGCGCTGATCAACTATATGAGCCTGGCGACGGCCCGCGCCACCACGCGCGCCAAAGAGATCGGCGTCCGCAAGACGCTAGGCGCGGGCAGGTCGTCGGTCGCGTTCCAGTTCTATACCGAGTCGGCCCTGTACGCCGGGCTTGCCTACGCCATCGGCTTCGCGTTGTTCCTGGCGCTAAAGCCCGGTTTCCTGAACCTGCTCCACCTGTCGATAGATAGCCACTATCTCTCCAGCACGCGGATGATGCTTTGGCTGGTAAGCTTGCTGGTGGTGACGGTCCTCGCCGCCGGCAGCTACCCCGCCGTAGTCCTGTCTTCCTTCCGTCCCATAGCCTCCATCAGGGCCAAGGGCGGAGGCGTCAGGAAGGTCTTTACCGTCCTGCAGTTCACCATCTCGATCGGCCTGATCGCGTGCAGCCTCGTCATGTACCAGCAATTATATTTTGTACGGCATACCGATACCGGGATAAACAGGGCGGGTATCATTGAAGTGCCCTTTACGGGAGAGCTGGGTAGACACTTCCAGGCATTCGAAACGGACGTACGCGCGGTACCCGGCGTAACCGACGTCGCTTCCAGCTCCTACCCGCTCTATGCGGATACCTGGAGCATGAGTTTTGTCAAAACCGCCCCGGGGGAAAAGTCCACGGCTTTGCCGATGTTCAACTCGAGTCCGAATTTCCTGGGGATGATCGGCGCCCGGTGGGCGGTGCCGCCGCCCGATAAGGCCGCCCTGGCGGACCCCACCGCCATTTTCCTGAACCAACAGGCCCTGACGGAGCTTCAGTTGCCGGCCAACCCGGTGGGCCGTTCCCTGGACGTGGATGGACATCCGCACATCATCCAGGGAGTCTATAAGAATTTCAACTATCAATCGATGGACTATGCCATCCGGGGCTTGGGTGTTTCGCTGGACACGTTCCTCCAGCACAACCAGCCCAACCGGGGTTGCCTGTATATACAGGTAAGTCCGCACGTCAACCTCCCCACGCTGATGGAGGCCGTCGCTAAAGCGCACGCCCGGTACGATCCGGGCACCGCTTTCAACTACCGGTTCCTGGACCAGGCGTTTGACGCGCTGTATCGTTCCGAGGACCGGTTGGCGGGATTGTTGGGCGCCTTTACGTTGCTCACGATAGGGATTGCCTGTCTCGGGCTGCTCGGCCTGGCCACCTTCTCCACTCTCCAACGGACCAAGGAAATCGGCATCCGCAAAGTGCTGGGCGCCGGCGTCCCCGGCCTGGTGCGGTTGCTGAGCGCGGATTTTCTATGGCTCGTGGGGGTTGCGGTGCTGCTGGCGCTGCCACTGGCGGCGTGGGTCATGCACGACTGGCTGACACAGTTCGCCTATAAGATCACGTTGAGCCCGGTAACGCTCGGCGCGGCTGCCCTGGGAGCGGTATTGCTCGCGGCGCTCACCGTCGGGACGCAGGCGCTGCGCGCGGCGAGGGCGAATCCCGTGGATAGCTTGCGCAGCGAATAGGGGTCCTTATAATAAAAAAGCCCGCGCGATACGTCGTGCGGGCTTTTTCTATTCTCGTAAGGGCTATTCCTCTTCGGGCCCTTTTTTTGGCTGATCGTTGTCGCTATCGCGGTTGTAATTGCGGTCTTCGCGCGGAGCGTCGTTGTCGCGGTTGTAGTTCCGGTCGCGGTTGTAGTCGCCACCCCGGTCGCCACCGCGATCATATCCACCGCGGTCACCACCACGGTCACTACCGTAACCTCCACGGTCGCCACCGCGATCGTAACCGCCACGGTCGCCACCGCCGCTGTAGCCGCCGCGATCTCCGCCGCCGCCATAACCACCACGGTCGCCGCCACGGTCGCGGTTGTACCCGCCGCCACCGCTGTAGCCGCCACGATCGCCACCGCGATCATAACCGCCACGGTCGCCGCCGCCGCTGTAGCCGCCGCGATCACCGCCACCGCTATAACCACCGCGGTCGCCGCCACGGTCGCGGTTGTACCCGCCACCGCCGCCGCCACTGTAGCCGCCGCGATCGCCGCCACCACCGTAACCGCCGCGATCTCCGCCACGGTCGCGGTTGTAACCGCCACCACCGCCGCCGCCGTAGCCACCGCGATCTCCGCCGCGGTTATAACCACCGCCACCGCCACCGCCGTAGCCGCCACGATCGCCGCCGCGGTTGTATCCGCCGCCGCCGCCGTAGCCGCCCCGGTTATTGTCACGATTGAAATTGCGTTCTCCGCCGCCACCGCCGCCCATGCTGGCGTCGGCTTCCTTAACGGACATCTTTTTACCCTTCAGGCCCACGCCATCCAAGGTCTCGATGGCGCCCCGGGCTTCATTGTCGTCGGGCATATCGACAAAACCAAAGCCGCGACTTTTCCCGGTCATTTTGTCTGTGATAACTTTGGCGGAACGCACCTCGCCATAGAGCTCAAACATTTCTTTCAGGTCTACATCATCCAGGTCAGCAAAAAGGCCTGCAACAAAAAGCTTCATGATAACAAAATTATAATTATAGGGTAAACTCGCGGTAAAGGTACAATGGCAACGGCTAATTTCTCCTATTCCGAACTTTAATTTAGGGTCTTTTCGGGAGAAATCATAAAAAATTAGTTATATATAGGTATTTCCCGGGGGCAGCACGCGACGGAAATTTGTTCGCATATCAAAAATGACCATTATGAACAAAAATCTGCTGCTGCTGCTCATCCTCTGTTCAGGACTCACCGTTTCCGCCCAAAAGGCCGATATCAAAAGCCTGCAGTTCGGGGTGGACATCGGACCCAACCTATCAGGTGCGCTGGCCCACGATCCCAACACCAAGGTCACCGGCGCGCCGGGTCTTGGATTTGTCGTTGGCGCCTTTGCCGACCTCCCCTTTTCCGGCTCCTCGTTTTCCTTCCGCCCACGTCTTCAGTACTCCTATGAATCTTACGCCCCCCACCTTTACGGGGACAAGTACCCCGTCCATATGTCCTTTGTAAAGCTGCCGCTGGACGTGACCTACCGCCTCGACGACAAGCTGATCGTCGGCGCCGGCCCCTACGTAGCCATGGCCCTGGGCGGCAAATTCAAGGCCGATTATGGCGACGGATACCAGACAATCCACTTCGGCTCGGACCCCGACAACGATGAAGCCAAACGGGGGGATGTGGGATTGGACCTCATGGCGGGGTACAAGATCATGGACAATATCGTGTTGACAGCCAACCTCAACTTTGGCTTCGTAAACATCATCAATACGGCCTATTGGGGCGACGGCAACAGGGCGCACACCCTTAATTTCGGTATCACCGGCGGCTATATTTTCGGCGGCAAATAGTTATTGGACGGTCCACTCGTGTATCCCCGCGGAATTGTCCACCGGGAGCTGCACGACGAGCCGCAGGCTACCGGTCGATATGGGTTTGAAGGTGACGCGGTCATATTTGTCCTTGGCAAGCTCGTACGGCGTGGTGGTTTCCACGGGTACCCAGGCTCCCGTCGCATTTTTGTATTCGAGGGTCCAGGCGGCCGGGATCCGGCAACCGCCCCAGGGGCCGTCGTCATACCAATACACCGCGGAAGAAGAGAGCGTCCGGGGCTCCGCGAAATCGTACTCGACCCACTGAGTGCTGTTTTTGCGCGGCCACCAGTGGAAGTAGGGGAACTTATGGTCATTGGAGGAGTCCGGTTCGCAAAGATCGTTTATCGCGCGGAGCGCCCGGCTGCTCCCAACCGAAGCCGTGACCTTGCTGCGGGAGGCGATGGTCGGGGTGGGCTGGGGTCTGGCCGCGGCCCGTTCATACGGGACCCAAACGGTCATTTCGGCGGGGCCGCGGTTGGCCCAGGCATAATAAGGGATGGCGGTGAGCATCGTCTTTTCATCGGGTTGACCGGCCTTCAGCGCAACGCCTGGCAGCGTGAGCTGGTCTATCCCGCCCAGGGCCTTTGTCCGGCGCGTCTCAATCGTTGCGGCGGTGTCGGCCAGGAGGTTGCGTACCAGGCTGTCGCGGTTGTCGGGGCCTTCCAGGCAGTAGACGACTGGCCCGCGCTGGAGGGCAAAGCGGCCCTGGTCGGCGGCAACGTTATTATTGGCGAGGATCTTCCGGGCGGTCATGGGGAAGTCCACCGTGACCTTGTCGCCTTTTTTCCAGGTGCGTTCCAATACGGCATAGCCTTGTTCTAGCCGGTAGGTCTGGGGTTTGCCGTTGAGGGAAATGGTTACCGGCTGCCCGGTCGGCGTTTCGGCCGGCCACGATACCGCCCGGTAGAGGTCGCCCGCGATCGGCTCGCCCACCGCCCATCCGGGGATACGGATACGCAGGTCCGCGTGTATCGGGGCATCGGGCGTAAGCGTCAGGTCGACCTTGCCGCTCCAGGGGTAGTCTGTCTCCTGGCGGAGGCCTATTATTCCGTTGTCGAGGCGTATGTGCGCGTCGCTCCCTACAAAAAGGTTTATGTACAGGGTGTTTCCCGTTCGGGCATACACGTACCCCGGCATCGATGGCAGGAAACGCGCCATATTGGTGATGCAGCAGGCGCAGTCGAACCAGGCGCTGCGCTCGTTCTGCCCCATCGATTCGAGCGGATTGGGATAGAAAAACCGGGTGCCGTCCAGCGAAACCCCGCTCAGCAGGCCGTTATAGAGGGTGCGCTCCAGGACGTCGATGTATTTGGCGTCGCCATGGAGCAGGAACATCCGGCTGTTCCAGTAGACGTTGGCGATGGACGCGCACGTCTCGGCGTAGGCCGACATATTCGGCAGCTCGTACGCCGCCCCGAAGGCCTCACCGTTGTTGGTGGCGCCGATGCCGCCCGTGATATACAGCTTGTCGGATACCACGTCCGTCCATATCCTGTCGATCGCCTTTTCATAGGGCGCGTACCCCGTCAGCGCCGCTACGTCCGCGATCCCGGTATACATATAGGCCGCGCGGACCGCGTGGCCTTCGGCGGAGTCCTGGTCGACTATCCTTTTGTCGGCCTGGTTGTACGCCTCCCCGTTGGGTCCGCGTACGTCCAGGAAAAACTTTGCCAGGTCGAGGTATTTTTGCTCCCCCGTGACCCGGTAGAGCTTGACCAGGCCGATCTCCACGATCTGGTGACCGGGGTACCTGACCACCTTGCCGGGACCGAACGTCGCGACCAGGAGGTCGGCGTTCTTTAGGGCGATATTCAGCAGGGTGCGCTTGCCCGTGGCCTGGTAGTGGGCTACCGCGGCCTCATAGAGATGGCCGCAGTTGTAGAGCTCGTGGCTGAGGATTTCCTCGTTCTGCCAGCGCTGGGCGCCGATCCATTCGTGTGGTCTGGCTTCGTCCGCGCTCCGGAAGGTGTACAGGTAGCCATCGGGCTCCTGCGCCGCCCCGATCAGCGCGATCAGCGTGTCCAGGTAGCGCTCCAGCTCCGGATTCTTTTTTACCTGGAGACCATAGCTGGCCCCTTCGATCGCCTTGTAGAGGTCGGTGTCGTCGAAAGGATACACCGTGAGCTTGCCGCCGCTGTGCCTGGCCGCGATGATAAAGTTGTTGATCCGGCCATGCTCCCTGCACATACGCAAAACATAGGGGATCGTGACTTCCCGGTTGACCTCGATCTTCGGGGCCCAGAAGGCGTCGTCCACGCGGACGTCGGTGAAGGGGACGGGTTGGATGGGGTAGTCTTTTAGCGGGCTTTTCGCCTCCGCTGTGTTTGGTGTGGCCATTACCTTTCGGAGGCTTCGCACCTCGAAAATGGACCCGGTGGATTTGCCCGCCGGGGCTCTAAAGGTCACCCGGATGGTCTGTTTGCCTGTGCCCGGAATAGCGAAGCCCAGCTCCACGAACTGGTTTGGTTTCGGATGGTTCAGCGCGATCGTCCCGATCTTCGTGCCGTCGACATAGATATCGGCGACGCGCCCGTTGTCCCCGCCCCAAGCCGTCACCAGCAGGCTGTCGCCGGCGGCCAGGTCGAAGGCGAAGAAGCCGCCGTTCCGGCATTCGCGGGACCGTCTGGCCTCCTGGTCGCCCACGTAGGATGTTTTCGAGTCGAGGTGGTGGTCGCGCTCGGGCTGCATTTCACCCAGGCGCATCACGTCGGCTGTCCGGTCTTCGATGTCCTTTTGGCGCCGCTGCTCCGCCTCGTAGGCGACCTCCCGGTTGGTCCAGTCCTGGGGGGTGAAGTAGTCCCAATAGACGCTGTAGTAGTTGTCGTAAGTTTCAAAAAAAGGTTTCAAGACCACGTCATGCGGTCGTCCTACGCCTTTAGTTTTGAATATCGCGGGGCCTATGTTCTCTATCCAGTCATTTACATTGCGGTCCTGTGTCAGCAACACCGGCACGCCGTGCAGGTCGCCCGAGGGGTCCTTGTCTCCCAGGTCGCCCGCCAGGACGACCGGGCCGTATAACAGGGCGACACGGTTGTGGTTGTCGGGCATAGCCTCGGCATACAGGTGCATGGGGAGCGTTATTTGCACGTGGTCGCCCTTTTTCCAGCGGCGCTTGATGACCACAAAACCACTCTCTTCGTCACCCGTCGCCCACGGTGCGCCGTTCACCAGGACCTGCACGCCTTGCGCGGCCCACCAGGGATGACGGACGCGGAGCGCCCATGGGGCGGCGGTTTCGCCGTCGATGCGCAGGTCCACGGTATCGCCAAAGGGAAAACGGGTGGTTTGCGTGACCGTCAGCCCATGCCAGCGGAGCACCGAAGGGATAAAAAGGTTGACGTATAGACCGCCGTCGGCGGCCTCGTAGTAGATGCCCTCGGCGTATTTGGCGTGGTTCTCCATACCGCTGCCCACGCAGCAGGTAAAGGTGTGGAGCGAGTCGCTGAATTGCTTGCGGGTGCCCATGCGGAGGGACACGAAATAGCACATCATGGCTTCGGGGTTCTGGGAAGCCAGGATGTGGTTGTAGATCGCGCGCTCATAGTAGTCGCCCAGGCGGCCGTCCGGGTTCCAGGTGAACAGGTGGCGCGTCAGCTTGAGCATGTTGTACGTATTGCAGGACTCGCAGGTGCTTTCGCTGAGGTAATCGTTGAGGCGGTCGGGTTCG
Organism: Dinghuibacter sp.; assembly: GCF_035492835.1. Taxonomy (NCBI): domain Bacteria; kingdom Pseudomonadati; phylum Bacteroidota; class Chitinophagia; order Chitinophagales; family Chitinophagaceae; genus Dinghuibacter; species Dinghuibacter sp. The sequence goes on along the minus strand of NZ_DATJIY010000069.1, from coordinate 4,946 downwards.
CCCAGGTATTCGTGGTCGCTGTTGCCGCCGATGACGTAGGTGTGGTGGTCCACCACGATGTTCCAGAAATTCCGCGCGATCGCGGAGTCGCGGGCATCGCCGCTCAGCTCGAAGCGCCGGGCGCAGCCGATGATCTTGGGGATTTGGGTATTGGAATGCTTGCCGGGGAGCGGGTCCTGGCCTTTTGCCAGCGGATCGAGGATGGCCTTGTGGTCGAATTTCCAGGACAGGTCGAGGTATTTTTTATTGCCGGTTATCGCGTACAGGTTCGCCAGGGCGTCGTTCATCCCGCCGTGCTCGCACGCCAGCATATGCTGCACCTGTGCGTCATTGAGCGCGTTCAGCTCCTTGCCCGTCCAGTCTGCCAGGCGGGTTGCCACCCGTAAGGCTTCCCGGTTGCCTGTATATAAGTATGCGTCTTCGAGGCCGGACAGTACTTTATGCACCGTGTACCACGGCGACCATCCACCGTTGAGGTCGAACCCCGAGGAATGGATGTCGCCCCTGGCCACCTGGGCCCAGATCGAGTCCTCGTGCGGGATCGCCCCCACATACCCCGTACCGCGGGCGTCCTGGCAGCGCGCCAGTTCCCGGACGATATAGGCAACCCGGTCCGCGAAGACCGTCGCCCCCGTCGCGGCGTACATCATCGAACAGGCGGACAGGTAGTGCCCCAGCGTGTGACCCGAAAGGCCCTCGCTTTCCCAGCCGTCATAGACGGGGGCTTTGAGCGGAAGACCGGCGTTCTCATGGAACCGGTGCAGCAGGCGGTCCGCAGAGAGGCTCAGCAGATAGCCGGAATCGCGGTCGAGGGCGTCACGGAAGGGGCTATTAAGCAAACGGACGTTTTTCAGGTCGATGGCATAGGCCCGCGCGGCGCTCTTTACGGGCACGCGCGGGTTATCCCGTTCGGGCACGTAGGATTGCGCGGAGGCGACAATGGGCAGTAGAATCCACAGGAATTTCATACGCTAAAAATAAGAATCCCGGAACGGCGAGAGCCTTCCGGGATTAATCACTTGTTCGCGTATCTTAACTCTTTGGCGGGAAAAACAATGGCTTTAGCGTCAACCATCCTAGCACCGGGAAAAGGTGCATCGGCATCACCAGCCAGGGGAACAGCTCGGGGCTTTGCAGCTCGAGCGGTAGCTTGGTAGCGATGGGTCCCAGGATGGAAGCGAAGCTCAGGGTGGTAAAGATCAGGTTGAAAACCGCGTCGGTCCTGACGCCCAGCATCCGGTGGAGCAGGGCGAAACCAAGGGCGGCGATCAAACCGCCGATCACGCTGGAGGCAATCATCTTCACCGGTGAGGCGATCGTCGAAAAATCCACACCCAGGTAGTGGGAGTATATCTTCGAATAGATCAGGGACAAAATCCCCGCCAGGAGACCGGATACGGCGCCGAGTAACAAAAGTTTCTTCAACATGCTTATTTCTTTGTGACCGGAACCGTGAGATCGATAGTGATGTTATCGTCCACATCCCCGGACCTTCCGACGCCAAACTGTACCCTGTTCACGGTAAAGTTCGCGTGGAACGTCCCGCCGGTACCCGTCTGCTGAAAGGTGAACGGCATCGTTAATGGTTTGGTGACGCCGTGCATCGTCAGGCTGCCGATGGCCTGGTAGCCGGGACCTGCCTTTACGACCTTGTTGGACGTGAAGCTGATCGTCGGGAACTTGGCGACATCCAGGTACTCCGCGCTTTTCGCGTGGGTATTCATCAGACCGTTGCCAGTATTGAGCGTGGACGTCTGTATGGTGACGTTGAAGCTCGCGGTAGCCAGGTTGGCCGGGTCGAACTCGATGTTCCCGGCGAGGCCTTTAAATATGCCGGCGGCGTCTCCGGTGGTGCTCCACTTGACCATATAACCCGGGGCAATGGCCCAGCTGGTAGCCGCGTACAACGCTAACAATAAAATCCTCATCCTTTTACGAATTCAGTGTTGGCATCGAGCGTTACGTCGGTACCCAGCATGGCGGCGGGGAAGGTCGTGCCGATGCCGAAATCGGTGCGGTTAATCGTACCGCCAATGTGGAAACCGGCGGAGGTTTTCTTGTTCATGGGGTTGGTCGCGGTGCCATTGAACGTGGCGTTCAGCGTAACGGTCTTGGTAACGCCGTGCAGGGTGAGGTCACCGGTCACTTCGTAATTCTTGCCATCCAGGTGCTTGAAGGAAGTGCTCTTGAAGGTCAGGGTCGGGTACTTCGTGGCGTCGAAGAAAGCGTCGGTCTTGAGGTGATTATCGCGGGCTTCAACACCGGTGTTGATGCTCGTCACATCGGCCGTCAGCTCGACGACGGCATCGGAAAAGTCATCCTTGGACGAGGTGATGGTAGCGGTAATGGACCGGAACCCTCCCTCAACGGTGTTGATACCCATGTGGGCCACGCCGAAATTGAGTTGAGAATGCGCTTTGTCCAGGGTCCAGGTTTGTGCAAAAACGCCGGCGGACATCAGCAGGCCCATGGCCAGAAGGGAAAACTTGTGCATCATAGTGATATTTTTAGTTACCTTTAGTAACTCAAATGTATTTAGTAACTGGATCACCTCCAAGAAGGCACGTCCCCTAACCCTGGTAACATGAGTGTAACTAACATTGACAACCAACATCTTACAGTCGAAAAAAGGGCAAAAAATATTTTGGATCCCGTCGAACATCCGCCCGAAATGTGCCCCATCCGGGACATCCTCGGTCATTTTGGCGATAAATGGTCCATCTTCACCATACTTTCCCTGGGCCAAAAGGACCGCGTCCGTTTCAATGAGCTCAAATCCATGGTCCACGGCATTTCCCAACGGATGCTCACCGTCACCCTCCGCTCCCTGGAAGAAAACGGCGTCGTCGAGCGCACCTGGTACCCCGAGATCCCGCCCCGTGTCGAATATTGCCTGACCCCGCTGGGCCGTTCGCTCCTCGGCAAAATGGTCGACCTCTGGGAGTGGGCCTCGACCCATATGGACGACGTCCACACCGCCCGCCGCCGCTTCCAGCGCGCCAAGGACCGGAAGACCGCGGCCGCGGAGTAAGCCCTGCGAAAACGCAGGTGACGCCAGAGGCGCCCCGGGTGGCATGTCCCTCTATCCCCCTTTTTCTCGCTTTGATTTTTAGGCAAGCTATAGCTTGCAAAATCGTCCCATTTGCGTCGTTTACCCAAGGTCTGCCTTGCTCAAAAATCAAAGCGTGGAAAAGGGCGCCGGGGGGGCTTCCGCGAAGCAGTCCGCGCAGGGCGCATCCTGAAAAACGATGTCAGCACTTTCTACGGCGCTCCGACGATTCGATTCAACGGCGCCATCATCGTCGACGTGGCGAGGCATCCTCCTTTTCCTCGCTTTGATTTTTAGGCAAGCTATGCCTTGCAAAATCGCCCCATTTGCGTCGTTTACCCAAGGTAAGACTTGCCTAAAATAAAGGGCGAGGGCCCTGGGGGTTTAGGGGCAAGCTATAGCTTGCAAAATCGACCAATTTCCTGCGATTACTCAAGGTCTACCTTGCCTAAAAATCGAAGCGTGGAAAAGGCGCCGGGGGGCTTTCGCGAAGCGGACCGCGCGGGGCATATACCCATTTTTACGGCCCCCCCTCCGTATAAAACCATCCCACGAACAGGTGAATTTGCGCTCCCTAACGCACCAAAGAGAGAAAATGCGACAGAGAGTGGATAAGTTTGGAAAATGTCCAGCCACAAACCATATGAAGGCTCCCGCAGACAAGCGCTGCACCTCATGGACCGGAGGCTTCAACAGTTCCGGGCAATCGACAAAGACGACCGGCCGCCGGAAGGCTGGATTCATGAGATACGGACCGTGATACGCATGCCTCAGCGGGACCTGGCGGAGCGGCTTTCCATCTCGGAGCAGGCGGTGAAACAAATAGAACAGCGTGAGGTAGCCGGTACCATCTCGCTGAAGTTGCTGGAAAAGGCGGCGGACGCCATGGGTCTGGATCTGGTGTACGGCTTTGTTCCCAGGGCAACCTCACTGGAAAGCATGGTGGAGGCTCAAATCCTGAAATATATACGTAAATGGCAGGACGAGCTATCGTCGAAGGAGGACGTTTGGATACGTAAAAGGATCGACCGGCTCCTTGAAAAACCCCAGGGGCAATTCTGGTGGCTCACAACCCGAGTGTCGACTCGGCTGACGCAAGGGTTTGATCCCCCTGAAAGTATTTCGCCGCCAGGGCATCCGCCCGATCCCCTGTCACCGTATGAAGCGTTTTTAGCAAGAACGCGTAATCCGTGAAGTCGGTGGGGGCAACGAGCAGCTCGTGGAGCCACTTCCACGTGGCGGGTTCTCCGATTTCCTTTTCGATGGCGGTGAATATCAACGGCGCGTAGTAGTATACGTAGAGCTCGCGGTTTCTGTAGTCTTTGACCGTGGCAAACGGGGCGGGTTGGAAGTTCTTCAGCGCCTTGACCTTGCGGGCGAGTTCTTTATGATACGCGCTGTCGGATATGAGGGCACGGGTGGCGTGGAGGGCGAGGAATTCGGCAAAACCTTCGGACATCATATCGCCGAGGGCGGAATTGAAACGGCGGTAGGTACCGTAGTAATAGTGACCGAGCTCGTGGCTCATAAAGGCGATCATGTTGTCTTTTTTGGCAGGGTCGGCAAAAGACTTCATGGCATAAGGATCGTAGCCGATATTGACGATCGTCGGGTATGATACGAACAGCCAGGCATGATCGGGCGCGGTCGGGGTAGTCTGTATGAAGGTGATCGTGTCCTTGTAGGGAATACCGAGGTGACCGGCATAATAGCCTTTGAGCTTTTCGGTGACCGCGGCCAGCGAGCGCAGGTGATCCTCGTCCATGTCCGGGTTGAGGAAGCAGTCGCCGCCGGCGTAAGCCACCGGGTATTTTCCGGCGTACAACAGGATCTGGCGGGGCACGTCGCTGTGCAGGCGGGCGTGCGTCCCCCGGACCGGCTGCGCGCCATTGACATA
>NZ_DATJIY010000068.1:0-22758 GCF_035492835.1 Dinghuibacter sp. | reverse complement strand
GAGGGGAGGAGATTTGCGTTGAAAAGCTTCAGGATGCGCTTGTATTCGTCGGTCCAGCTGGAGGGTTCGACGAAGCCGTGGTCTTCCATGGGGTAGACCGCCAGCTCCCAATTGTCTTTTCCGAGTTCGATGAGGCGTTGTACGAGGCGCACGTCATCCTGGAAGTGCACGTTCTCGTCCACCATGCCGTGGCATATCAACAGGTGTCCTTGTAGGCCGGAGGCAAAATTGATGGGGGACGAGCGACGGTATGCCAGGCTGTCGTTGAAGGGCTCGTTGAGGATGGCCGCGGTATATCCGTGGTTGTAGTGCGCCCAATCGGTAACGGACCGGAGCGCGGCGCCAGCCTTGAAAACGCGGGGGGCGGTAAACATGGCCATAAGCGTCATGAAACCGCCATAGCTGCCGCCATACAGGCCGATGCGCGCGGAGTCGATCCCTTGTTCCCGGACGAGGTAGCGCGCGGCGTCCACTTCGTCATCCAGGTCCTTGCCTCCCATGTGGCGGTAAATGCCCGTGCGCCAGTCGCGACCATACCCGGCGCTGGCGCGATAGTCGATGTCCAGCACGGTGTATCCCAGGTCCGCGAGCAGATTGTTGAACATATATTCATGGAAATAGCTGGAGCTCCACCCATAATCCACATTTTGTAAGTAGCCGGCGCCGTGCACGAAGATGACGGCGGCGCCATTCTTTTTCCCGGCGGCGGGGTCGTATATACGGGCATAGATATTTTTACCGTCCCGGGCGGGGATGGTAAAGATGCGCGTGTCGCGCCAGGGGTATGCGCTGAATTCGGCGGTCATCGCCTTGTCGGTGACCTTGATGGGGGCTTTACCCGGGGCGTTTTCCTGTACATATAGCTCCCAGGGTTTGTTGATATAGCTGTAACGGTAGGCAATCCAGCGTTGATCGGGGGAAAGCCGTACTTCGTACATACCGGTCATGGAAGTGATCTTTTCGGCTTTCCCGCCGCCCACCGGCAGGCGATACCAATTTTGCTTCCCGGGGTGCTCTTCGTTCGTCAGCAGGTAGAAATATTTCTTGTCCAGACCCAGCACGACCTGTTGGACCTCATAATTCCCGCTCGTCAGCGCGGTGCGGGTGTGGGTATCCATATCGTAAACGTATAAATGCGCATAACCCGTGGCTTCGCTTTCGAAATAGCAGGTGTGGGCGTTTACAAAACCTAAACCGGCGCCGTTGAACCAGCCGATCCCGGGGCCTCCGACCCAGGCCTCGTCGCGTTGGCGGTCCACCGGTTTTAGTACCCCGCGCCCGGGATCGAGTTCCATGATCCACCGGTCCTTGAAATCCTGGGCGCGGATATCGGCCACGACCCTTGTCCCTTCCTCGTTCCATTCGAAATTCATCGATACCGGCCGGGGGCGGCTTCGGCGCGGCCGGTTGGGGTAGTCCTTTACGTAATCCGGTTCATCCGTGATACCGGGAATGCTGTCCGTCTTTATTTCCATCACGGAATCCCGCTGCCGGTCGTAGACAAACCAGGTACTGTGACCCTGTGCTTCCCCGACTTTTGCCCGACCCGGTATATCCGTGGTAAATCCGCTCTCGGTTACATAATTCGGCACTACGGTGGACTTCACGCCCGTGGCGGCTTCGTTCAACCCATAAACGATATACCGTCCATCCGGCGAAAGGACGACGCCGGTGACCCGTTTGTCACCCACGTTGATTGCCTTCAGCGTATCGGTATAGCGTTCCGTCTTCAGATAGGCCGTTCTCGCCTCCCGCTTGTCGTGGCGTTCCTTTACCACTTCCATCAGGTCCAGCTGTTCCCGGTTCAGCCATTGTTCCTGGGGGTTACCGCCCGTTTCCGTCGTATTGCCCCCGCGTCTGAAACCGCCGCCTCGGCCTGCCGGCGCCGCGGGAGCGTTCTCCCCGTGGACGAAGTTGGTGAGTTGAAAAACCGTGCCCTCGCTCCTGTCCCAGGCAAACAGGTTGTCTCCCGACCCATAGACGATCCATGCATCCCCGTGGGCAAAATGCGGGTTGGACTCCCGTTCTTCCGTATGGGTCAGCTGACGGGACCTCCCGGTTTTCAGGTCTTTTAGGAAAATGTCGCCCTCGAACTCGTATACCAGCTCCGACCGGGCATGATTGAGCACGCCCCTGGACTCCGCAAAACGTTGTTCGCCTTCGATATAGGGAACCTTTACGGGTTTTATCCCGTTAATGGGTGTGCCGTAAAGAGAATCATCGGCATCCGCGGTAGGGTTCCAGTCGAAATACAGTTGTTTGCCGTCGCTGGACCAGAATTCCCCGGAAGGTTGAGACCCGATCCATTTGGGGTCCCGCATGATCTTTTCGACGGATAATTGCGCCTTCGCACTGCCAGCGGCCAGAATACCGACGACCAGCAGGGTTAAGCTGGAAGGAATTTTCTTCATGTCTCGTTTTTGTTCACGCTAAATCTAGCTAATCGAGACATAAAATTCTAACCACTTATCCTTTCGCCCCCAGCATACCTCCCCGGCGGCTTGCGGCCGAGTGCGCGAGTTCAAGTGGCCGCAAGGATCTTATCGATGGCCGCGGCCAGCTCGCGGTCTTTTTGGGTAACCTTGTTCCCGGCGCTGTGGGTGTTGAGGGTAAATTCGACGGCATTATACGTATTCGTCCAGGTGGGGTGGTGATCCATCTTCTCGGCGACGAGGGCTACCCGGGTCATAAAGGCGAAGGCCTCGGAAAAATTGGCGAAGGTGTAGGTCCGCCGGAGGCTGTTGTCGGTTTCTTGCCACATAGGTTAAAATATGAGGTGTTGTTTATTTCGGATGGCAGCGGTGGATAGCTCCATGACCATCTGGACGGACGCCAGCCTCCGGATTTCCTGTTGGAGACTTGTCCACTCCGGTTCAGCCACCTCATCGCCCTTGGCCAGCCAGAGGAAATCGAGGTGCTTTAATTCAGGGAGGAGGTATTCACCGTCGAACTGGTTGTTGTAGAGATAATGCCGCAGGGAGCCGATGGGCTCGGCGTATTCGAAGATGGAAAAGAAATAATGCCGGTCCTTTTTACTGAGCTGTATCTCCAGGTCGTTGTTCAACCGGAAATCCAGCCTTAGCGCATGGTTCAATTGCCAGCATAGCTGGTAATCCCGTACCGGCGCTACTATACCTAGCAGACGGGCGTCGTCAAAAAAGTCGGACGCCATCTGGCTTATATCCAGTTTGAACTTCATTTCTTCTCCGTGGGTGTCAACCCGTTGAATACATACCTCACGGCCAGCGCCTCTCCATCGTAGCTGCCGGCGCCGTTTCGGTTCGTGCTAAAGGCCAGAAAGCCGCCTGGTATGTCCAGGGTATCCGCGGGGGATTCTTCGTACCGTACCTTCAGGTATGCGTCCTTTTTACCAAACAGCGATTTCCATTCCTGATGGGGTTTCCAGGCCCTGACGGTTAGCTCGGGAACCGATGGGTCGGGGTTGGCCATACCCTCGACATCGATCACGAAGTCCACCTTGTCCCTTTTCACGTCGGGGTGCCGTACAAAATAGGCTTCCAGTGCCTGTTGTCCTCTTCCGCCGGGGTAGGCGATGACGAGGTAGTTGTGCTTTTTCCAACCCGCATGCTTTACCAGCCGGGTGAGGGCCAGCAGGGCGGCTGCGCCGCTGGTCGTATCATAGGCGGATTCCAGGATCACCGTCCGCGCGGCGCCGTTGTTTACATATCCGGCCAGGTTGTACAGGTCATATTTCCTTTCCTGGGTGGCCACCGTCAGCTCGACGTCCACGTAGGCCGTCTGATCTCTAAATGCTTTGGCGCTCAATTCCTTGGAAATATAGACAACCGGAAGAGCATATATCGTCTTTTTATCTGAACCGTCGAACTTCAACCCATCCGGTATACCGGACGAATTGTACAACAGGAGGGCCGTGGCCCCCTTCTTTTTCGCCTCCAGCGCTTTTGCGACCATATCCAGCTTCCCGGCCTCCAGGTCGTACCGCAGGTCATATATCCAGGGCAGACCCCGCTCATGCAACGATACCCCGGTGCTGCCGGCGGCATGGGCGTCCGGACAACCGACCAGTGGAAAAAAGTCGGTCCCGGGGACCGCCGTTTTACCGTCCAGGCTCAGGGCGCAACGAGACCCGATGACCTTTCCCTCGTCCACGTGCTCGACCTGCGTAAAACCGCCGTTCTCACCACCACCGCTAACACCCGCCCGGGCCAGTTGGTCCGACATATACACCACCGCCGCCGGGGCTTTACCGCCCACGGGGGTATCCGGACCCAAATGGGTCCCGTCCTGGGATAGTTCGGTAGCCAGCTCCCGGTCGGCCCGTTTCAATTTCTGTGCGGAACCTGGGCACGCCAGCAGGCAAACAGCCACGCCTGTAAATAGTCCGGTTTTCATCCTGGGGGATCGTTTCATTGGACCAAGCAATATTTGTGCAAATGTAGAAATTCCTGTTCTCGCAACCCGTAAAGCCCTAATTTCCGATAATTTTGCGCGGTGATCAATATAGCACTCGTCGGAAACCCCAACAGCGGTAAAAGTTCCCTGTTCAACGCCCTCACGGGTTTACAGCAGAAGGTCGGAAACTTTCCGGGAGTGACGGTCGACAAGAAAACGGGGGTCAGTACCATAAGCGATCACCTCACCGTCAGTGTCATAGACCTGCCGGGGACCTATAGTCTCTATCCAAAGCGGGCGGACGAATGGGTCACCTACGAGGTCCTGATGGACCCCGCCGCCAGACCTGACCTTGTCGTCCTTATCGCGGACGCCAGCAACCTGAAAAGAAACCTCCTTTTTTGCTCCCAGATCATAGACCTCAAAATTCCCCTCGTGATCGGCCTGTCGATGATGGACATCGCCCGAAAAAAGGGGATCGAGATCGACATCCCTGGCTTGGAAAGGGAGCTCGGCGTACCCGTGATCCCCATCAACCCCCGGAAGGAAAAGGGCCTCGACAAGCTGAAAAAGGCGATCGAACAAACCGCAAAACACCAATACCGCGCCCCATCCCGTGATTTTATCGCCAACCGGGAGCTCGCGGAGACTTCCGTATCGAAGCTCAAGACCGGAATCCCGGGCATCAGCGACTATACCGCGATCCACTACCTTATCAACCACGCGCACATTCCCCTGCAACCGGAACAACTCAGGGAAATAGAATCCATACGATCGCACGAACGGTTTAACGCCACCAAGGTGCAGGCGGACGAGATCATGCAGCGGTACGCCCGCATCAAGCAGATCATGGCGGGCAATGTCGTCGAGACCGGCCCTTTACAAAAAGCGCTGCTGACCGAACACCTGGACCGTATCCTGCTACACCGGCGGTGGGGATACATCATCCTGCTGGCGGTCCTTTTCCTGTTGTTCCAAAGCATATTCTGGATAGCCCAATACCCGATGGACGCCATCGAATGGTCCTTTGCGCAGCTCACCGGCTGGCTCGGGAGCGTCCTGCCCACCGCGTGGTGGAGCGACCTGCTCCTCAACGGTATACTCGCCGGTCTGAGCGGTATCATGGTCTTCGTGCCCCAGATCATGATCCTCTTCGGTCTCATCACCCTCCTGGAAGATACCGGGTATATGGCCAGGATCAGCTTCCTTACGGACAAGCTCATGCGGAAGGTGGGTATGAATGGGAAAAGCGTGATGCCGCTGATCAGCGGTTTTGCCTGCGCCGTTCCGGCTATCATGAGCACCCGGAACATCGAAAACCGCAAAGAGCGCCTCCTGACTATCCTGGTGACGCCCCTGATGAGCTGTTCAGCCCGTTTGCCGGTGTATACGATATTGATAGCCCTCGTCATCCCGCAGCATTACTACTTCGGCTTCCTGAGCGAGCAAGGCCTGGTCATGATGGCCTTATATCTCCTGGGCGTGGTCTTTGCCCTGACCGTCTCATATGTATTCAAGTGGATCATCAAGATCCAGGAACGTAGCTTCTTCATCCTGGAATTACCCGTTTACCGCGCCCCACGCTGGAAGAACATGTTTATCACCATGTGGGAAAAAGCCCGGGTCTTCCTGAAGGACGCCGGACAGGTCATCATGGTGGTCTCCCTCATCCTCTGGGCCCTCAGCTCCTTTGGTCCCGGTCGTCGTATGCAGGCCATTAAGGCGCAATACGCGGCTCTGGAGCAAAAGGACACCGCACATATCGCCGACTACGAAAGGGTCAAAAAATCGGACCTTCTGGCGGCTTCCTGGGCAGGCCGCCTGGGTAAGACCATCGAACCCACCATCCGGCCGCTGGGTTTCGACTGGAAGATCGGGATCGCCCTGATTACTTCGCTGGCGGCGCGCGAAGTCTTTGTCGGCACGATGGCTACCTTGTACAGCGTAGGTGAAGACAACACCGATGACCAGCTCACCCTGCGGCAAAAAATGGGACAGGCCCGGATGGACAATGGCGCAAAGGTATATACGCTGGCGACGGGGGTTTCCCTGATGATCTTTTACGTATTCGCCATGCAATGCATGAGCACGCTGGCAGTCGTCAAGCGCGAGACGCGCAGCTGGAAGTGGCCGGTTTTCCAGCTGTTCTACATGACAGGGCTGGCTTATGTCATGAGTTTCCTCGCTTTCCATGTATTCCGCTAGACTCGCCAGCCACCCGGGCGAGGCGCTAGCCCCCGATCAAGCCCGCCTTCCGGCTGATATCCAGCATCCGGTCGATGGGCTTCCTGGCTGCCACCCGGAGGGATTCCTCCATGAGGATTTCGGGGAGCCCGTATTCCATACACAGATACACTTTCTCCAGCGTATTCAGCTTCATATGCGGGCAGTCGTTACAGGCGCAGTTATTGGTCGGCGGCGCCGGGATAAACGTCTTCAACGGGGATTCCTTTTGCATCTGGTGCAGGATACCCGTCTCCGTGGCAACGATGTACGCCTGACCTGGATCCTTTTGGGTGAACTTCAGGAGCTGCGTCGTGGAACCGATATAGTCCGCAACCCGTAATACCGCCTCTTCACATTCGGGGTGCGCGATCACCTTGGCCTCCGGATGTCGTATCTTCAGCCGGGTGATCTTTTCCAGGGAGAATATCTCGTGCACCATGCAGGCACCGTCCCAGAGCAACATATCCCGACCCGTTTTTTTCCTCAAATAAGCCCCCAGGTTCTTGTCCGGCGCGAAAATGATCGGCTGGCCTGCGGGTACGCTCTCGATGATCTTTTCCGCGTTGGACGAAGTGCAGATGATATCGCTCAGCGCCTTTATCTCCGCGGTGCAGTTGATGTACGATATCACGACGTGGTCCGGGTGTGCCTGTTTAAACTTCCTGAAGGGTTCCGCCGGCGCCGAATCCGCCAGACTGCAACCAGCCTTCAGGTCCGGCAGCAACACCTTCTTACCCGGGTTGAGGATCTTGGCCGTCTCCGCCATGAAGTGCACTCCTGCAAAGACGATCACATCCGCCTCGGTCTTGGCTGCCGCCTGCGCCAATCCCAGGCTGTCCCCGATATAGTCCGCCACGTCCTGAATATCCGGCTCCTGGTAATAGTGCGCCAGGATGATGGCGTTCTTCTCCCGCTTCAACCGCTCGATCTCCTGGAAGAGATCCTTCTGCGGGTCCAAATCGATGTCAAGGTAGCCAGTCTTTTCCAATTTCCCGCGGGCTTCCGCAAGCGCGAAGTTTTCCATAGTATTATTAATATTTCTTTATTTTTTTAAAAAGAACCTATTATTATTAGTCGTGTGCATTTGTGGATAAACCTGTTTCTCTACTATGCAAAATTAAATCATCACCGGTTATACCCATCAATCCACAGCGAATTAACAACCCCACCCAACGACCCGCCTCGAATCCGCCCGTTTTTACACAACGGGGGAAAAGCCGGGAAGTGAATAAACCTCCCAAATCCGCCCTTGTGTATAAGGCTCCTTTTACTGGGTATAAAAAACGGCTTGTACACCCGACCGGCGGCAACCCGCCGTATACCGGCTTCTTATTATCCAATTATTCACGGGTCGGGCTGTGGAAAACCCGGGTTTATCCACAGGAAAAAGGCGTTATCAACCGGCCGGGGGGGATAAATTTGATATGTTCCACGCGTGGAACCAAATTTGGCGCGGAAGGGGCCTGAGTGGAGCCCCGGGCCCTAATTTTAGGGCATTTTGTGCAAAAAATCCGGCCCCCGGCAGCGACATAACGATTTTTCGTGTAGGTTTGCCCCTCACCAAAAAACGGTGGATACAGTATAATATATGTCAGTCATTCAGAAAATTCGGGATAAATATGCCGGGCCCGCGATTGCTGCGATTGCCGTTGCCATGGTCGGCTTTATCCTGATCGACGCGTTGAGCCAGAAAACCGGTGGAGGCTTATTTTCTAAAAATACGACGACGGTGGGAAAAGTCGACGGGGAAACTATAGAACTGAACCAGTTCGACCGGCGGCTCAAACAGGCGGAGCAGAACTACCAACAACAGGGTATGCAGGTCAACGACGAGCTGCGCGCCCAAATCAACAACCAGCTGTGGAAAACCCTCGTGGATCAGAAGATCCTCCAGGATCAGGTCCAAAAGCTCGGGCTCACCTTTACCGACAAAGAGCTGAACGCGCTCATCCAGAGCCCGAACGCCCCGGAAATTTTCCGTCGCCGTTTTACGGACCCCAAAACGGGTCAATATAATGTCGAGGCGGTAAACCAATATATCCAAACGATCAAGCGCCGCCCTGCCACCGACCAGGAGCGCCTGGGCCTGGAAGATTATTTATATAATGAGGTATCCCAGGAAGCCTTGCGGAACAAATACCTGATCATGCTGGCCGGCGCGGCCTATTATCCCAAGTGGTTGTCGGAGAAAGACAACCAGGACAACAGCGCCCTGGCAAGCGTGTCATATGTGGACGTTCCCTATGCCCTGGTCTCCGACTCGACCGTACCGGTGAGCGACGCCGAGGTGTCGGATTATATCCAGACCCATAAGGCAGAATTCAAAACGGCTGAAGCCGGCAGGAGCATTTCCTATGTCGTTTTTGACGGAGACCCTTCCGCCAAAGACAGCGGAACGGTCTTGTCCCAGCTGATCGACCTGAAAGCAGGTTTTGCCACCACCAAGGACGCGCAGGGTTATATCAACCAGAACGGCTCCAGTATCCAGTTCTATGATGGCTACGTCGCCAAGAGCGCGCTTCAGGTGCCGAACAAGGACTCGATCGAGTCCCTGCCGGAAGGAGGGTTGTTCGGACCCTACCTGGACGGCCACAGCTATGTTATAGCCAAGATGTTGGATAAGAAGGACCAGCCCGATTCGGTCCACGCCAAACACATCCTCATCGCGACCACCGATCCACAGAGCGGCCAGGCGATCCTGGACGACACCACCGCCAAACGTCGTATCGACAGCATCCAGAACCTGATCAACCACGGCGCCAACTTCGACAGCCTGGCCGTCAAGTTGTCCGACGATGCCGGTTCCAAGGAAAAAGGCGGGGACCTGGGTTATTTTACCCAGGGGCAAATGGTTCCTGAGTTCAACAACTTCTGTTTTAGTGGCAAGAAGGGTGATCGGGGTGTCGTAAAGTCGTCCTTTGGTTATCACCTGATCGAAATCGTCGATCAGAAGGCCTTTGAGCCCCACTATAAGGTAGCCTATCTCGGGAAGGAAATCCTGCCCAGCGAGGAAACCACGAACTCCACCAATGCCGCGGCGACCAATTTTGCCGCGGACGCTCAATCGGCGCCCTCTTTCGAGGATGCAGCCCGCAAACACAACGCGGTCGTGCGTTCGGTCACGGTCAAGGAAACGGACTACCAGGTCCAGGGGTTGGGCGAAGCCCGGCGCCTGGTAAAGTGGGCCTTCGACAACAAAAAGGGTAACGTCAGCGACCCCGAAAATATCGGTAACGACGTAGTAGTGGCGCTGATCACCGGTATCCAGGATGCCGGTCTCCCGACGGGGACCTTTGCCCGCACCCTGGTGGAAAACTCGGTCCGCCGCGACAAAAAAGCCAAACAGATCGCCGACAAACTGGGCGCGGTTACGGACCTGAGCGCCGCCGCCGGTAAATACAGCGTGACGGTCGCCCACGCCGACAGCGTCAATTTCGGCGCCTCCTTCGTCCCCAACCTCGGGAACGAGCCCAAGGTCATCGGCGCGGCCTTTAACAAGGCCAACCTGAACAAGGTATCGACAGCCATCAAGGGTACCGCGGGGGTTTACCTGGTACAAACCCTGTCCGTGACCAGCGAGCCCAACCAGAACAACGACTACACCCTTCGCCGCCAGAATATGGAGGGCGTGATGCGCAACGCCATCGGGTACAACGCCCTGGAAGGCTTGCACGACGCGGCGGACATACAGGATAACCGGATTAAATTCTATTAAGCCAATAGACGCTTCGCTTCACCAAAGCTGGCTTAAGAGGGCCGCCCCCAGGGGCGGCCTTTCCTTTTGGAGCCGCGAGACGGGGCCGCCGAGTTTGCCCGCGGAGGCGTAACTTTGCATCATGTCGGACGTCATTGTCAACAAAGTCACGGAAAGCGGCCTGATCTCCCTGGACCTCCAGGACTTCCTGCCGTCCGTGGAGCGGGTAGCTGTTTTTGACCTGAAGGAACACCTTTTCATGGGGTTGATACTCAAGGAAAAGGACTTCCGGGTGGCGCTTCAGGGGTTGGATTGGAGCGTCTTTACCGGGAAGGACGTGGCCGTCTTTTGCTCGGCGGATGCAATTATCCCGGCCTGGGCCTATATGCTGGTGGCATCCTACCTGGAACCCGTTGCGGTATCGGTTTTCCTGGGAAATGAGGCGGCGTTGCGGCAACACCTGTTGCTAGACGCCATCGACGACATCAACCCGGAGGATTACCTGGATAAACGCGTCGTCATAAAGGGCTGCGGGGACGCAGCTATCCCGCCGGATGCGTATCTCCGGATCACGATGAAACTGCGGCCGGTAGCCAAAAGCATTATGTACGGGGAGCCCTGCAGCACGGTGCCGGTATTCAAACGGAAATAAGCCGGTGGGCGGCTTCCTGGAGCGTACTTTCCTTTTTTGCAAAGCAAAACCGGACCACCTTGTCATCCCTGCCGTCCTGGTAAAAGACGGACACCGGTATAACCGCGACGCCGTATTCCCTGGTGAGACGGATGGCGAAATCGGTATCCTTCTCCTGGCTGAAATGGCCATAGCTTCCCAGTACGAAATAACTCCCTTTACTGTCTAGCCAGCGGAATCGGGAATCACGCATACGCTCCAGAAAAAAATCGCGTTTGCGCTGGTAGAAGGCTGGCAGATCCAGGTAGGCTTCCGTTTTTTCTAAATAATTCGCGAGGCCCACCTGGGCCGGGGTGTTCGTACTAAAGCAATTGAACTGGTGGACCTTCCGGAATTCGGTGGTGAACGCCGGCGGTGCGATGCAATAGCCGATCTTCCAGCCGGTACAGTGATAGGCTTTTCCAAAGGAAAAACAGGCGAAGGCCCGCTCCCGGAGCGCGGGAAAACCAAGGATGCTGGGATGACGATAGCCGTCGAAGGTGATGTGCTCGTATACCTCGTCGCTCATAATCAGTATATCAGTCCCTTCCACCAGCGCTTCGAGCGCCCGGAAATCGCTTTCTTTCCAGACGGTACCGGTGGGGTTGTGCGGGGTGTTGAGGAGGATCATCCGGGTACGCGGCGTGAGCGCGGCTTTTACGCGATCCCAGTCGATGGAATAGTCTGGGAAGGAAAGCGGCACCAGCACGGGCGTGGCGCCGTTGACTACTATATTCGGTATATAGCTGTCGTAGGCGGGCTCGAACGCGATGACTTCATCCCCGGGTCGGAGCACGCAGGTCAGCGCCGTATAAATGGCGTATGTCGCTCCGGGGGTAACGGTTATCTCGGTCTGAGGATCGACGGCCGCGCCATAGCAGCCCGACACCTTTTCCGCTATGCGCTCCCTGAGCAACGGGTAACCGTTCATATGGGTGTACTGATTGGCGCCGTCGGTCATCGCCCGGTGTACCTCCCCGATCAACCCGGGGTCCATCGAAAAATCCGGGAAGCCCTGGGAAAGGTTGATGGCCTTGTGTTCGAGGGCCAGGGAACTCATCACGGTAAAGATGGTCGTTCCAACGGCCGGCAACTTACTGTCGATCGGGTGCATGGGGCAAAATTAGGAAAGCCCTTCGAGCGCGCCGCGCACGGCCCCCAGCATCTCCGGAATTTCTTCCTTTATACAGGTGCCGACGCTCAGCCGGTACCAGGGCGCGTCCTTTGCGCCAAAGGCGGAGAAGGGCACCACGGCGAGCCCCGCCGCGTCGAGGATATAGGCGGTTACGTCTTCCTGGGTGGCGAGGACCTTTCCCGCCGGCGTGCGTTTTCCTTTCAGGTTGAAACAGATCGTCAGATAGATCGCCGCCTGAGGCGCCACCGCGTCCACGGCATACCCCTGGTTCTTTAGCTCCATAAAGCCGTCGAAGATGCGGGTCAGCCGCTCTTCCAGCTCTGCCTTGAAGTGACGCAGGTAGCGGTCGATGGCTTCGGTCTGCAGGAGATAGCCCGCGGTCGCGCGCTGTTCGGCCATGGGCGCCCAGGCGCCCATGTGGGATAGGATCGCCTTCATCTTGGCAATGACCGGGGCGGGTCCGAATGCCCAGCCCACGCGGAGCCCGGTAGAGGCAAATACCTTGCTGATGCCGTCGATGAATATAGTGCAGTTCTTTAATTCCGGTCGGAGGGAGACGGGGTTGTAGTGCTCGGTCTTGCCATAGGTAAGTGTCCAGTACATTTGGTCGTACAGAAGAAAAAGCTGTTTGCGGTCGGGTCCCCGCCGGGCGTTTTCCTCGGCTACGTCGTCACAGATGGCCTGGAGCTCCGCCTTTGAAAAGGTAGTGCCCGTCGGATTCTGGGGGGAACAAAGGGCCAGCAGGGTCGCGTCCTTCAGGTAGGGGCGGATCTGCGCGGCCGTGGGCATGAATTGTTGCTCGGGGGTGGTGTCGATCTTTACGTGCTCGCCCTCCACGAAGTGCACATAGTGGTTGTTGTTCCAGGAAGGGACCGCATAGATCACCTTTTCACCCTTGTCCACGATCGAACGGTAGAGCGCGTAGATCAGCGGTCTTCCGCCCGACGCGATCAGGATTTCAGCAGGGCCGTAGTGGATGCCTTCACGCTGGCCGATAAATTTACCCACCGATTCACGGAGCTCGAGGATGCCTTCCGCCGGCGGATAGTTGGTGTAGCCTTCGCGATAAGCATCGATGACCCCGCGTTCGAGCTCTTGCGGGATAGGAAAGATTTTCGAATCGAAGTCGCCAATAGTGAAATTGTAGATTTTGCTGCCCTGACGGATCTTGTCCTTGATCTCGTTACCCAGGCGTACGATTTCGGAACCGATGAGGCTTTCGGCCAGATGTGAAAGTTGCATGGGGTCAAAGATAGGAAAGGCTAACGGTTATTCGTGTTTTCCCCCCACGCGTTTATAAGTTTTAAAAGGCTATTGCTAAAAACTTTATAAATTGACGCCGAAACCTGTTAAATTATCCAAACTGAACAAACGCTATGAAGTTTATAGTTTCCTCTTCGGCCTTATTAAAGCACTTACAGCAGATTAGCGGCGTCATCAACGCCAACACGGTGCTGCCCATCCTGGAGGACTTTCTTTTCGATATTCATAAAAATAAGCTCACCGTTATCGCTACCGACCTCGAAACCGTGATGAAGGTCGAATTGGATATAGAGGCAAAGGATAGTGGTAAAGTTTGTATTCCTGCAAAGATTTTGATGGATTCGTTGAAGAATATTCCGGATCAGCCGCTGACTTTTACGATTGAGAAAAATTTTGCGATAGAGATCACCAGCGACAACGGGAAGTACAAGGTGATGGGCGAAAACCCGGATAACTTCCCCAAGGAGCCCGCCGCGGACGACGCCACCGCCTTTACGATGACCAGCTCCGCCCTGGTGACGGCCATCAATAAGACGCTGTTTTCGGTGTCCAACGACGACCTGAGGCCCGCCATGACCGGGGTCTACTTCGAGCTCGGTAAGGACAGCGTGAATTTCGTGGCGACCGACGCCCACAGGCTGGTGCGCTATCAGCGCAAGGAAGTGAAAGCGGGAAAGGCCGACAACTTCATCGTTCCCAAAAAGCCGCTCAACCTTTTGAAGAGCGCGCTCCCCGACAATGACGACGAGCTGAAAATCGCGTATAACGGGAACCACCTTTTTGTTTCGCACGGGACCACGCAGCTGGTGTGCCGGTTGATCGACGCCCGTTTCCCGGACTACAAAGTCGTCATCCCCGTGGACAATCCCTATACCATGTCGGTCAGCCGTTCCGACTTCCAGAACGCCCTAAGACGAGTGAGCGTGTTCAGTAACAAGAGCACCAACCAGGTAGTCCTGAGCATTACCGGAAGCGAATTGCAACTGGCGTCGCAGGACGTGGATTTCAGCTTCGAAGGGAACGAGCGGATGCGCTGCCGGTATGAAGGCGAAGACATGCAGATCGCTTTCAACGCCAAGTTCCTGATCGAAATGCTCAACGCCACCGATTCGGATGAGGTTAAAATGGAACTCTCCACCCCGACCAAGGCCGGGATCATAAAACCCGCGGACCAGGACGCCGACGAGGATCAACTCATGCTGGTCATGCCGCTGATGTTGAATAACTAGAGGTGGTCATTCTGAGGACATACAATAATTATCTTTCGGCAAACCTGGACCTCAGCCGGTTGAAGGACGCCGGCATCCACGCTTTTTTGCGGGATGAGGCGATTTCGACGCTTATCGCCGCGGGTGTCAACGGGATCAAGCTGGTCGTACCGGAAACCGAGGCGCACACGGCGTCGGCGATGCTGGGGATTATGGAGGACGAACGCAAGGAGTTATAGCGTTTTTTCGTATCTTATCGGAAACGATTCACGCTTGTTGTCCGACTGGTCTCAATACTGGGCGCACATACCCTCGTCTCATCGCACGCTCATCCTGGTGTCAGGGTTGTTGTTCTTCTGGCTGCTGGAGGGGCCGCTGCCGCTTACGCGGGCGCCGTACCGCCGTCTGCCGCATACGGGGGTGAACCTGTTCTTTACGTTGACGACGGTGGTGATCAATTTTGCCTTTGCCTTTCTCATCGTCCGCACCTGTACCTGGTCGGAGGCGCACCACTTCGGTTTGCTTTACCTGGTCCGCATGCCGTCCTGGTTGTTCTGGCTCCTGGGTCTTCTGCTCCTGGACCTGATTTCCGCCTGGCTGGTCCACTGGATCGAACACCAGGTCCGGTGGCTCTGGCAGCTTCACCTCGTGCACCACCTCGACAGACACGTGGACACTACCACCGCCAACCGCCACCACCCCGGCGAGAGCGTAGTCCGGGCTTTATTTACCTTGCTGGCGGTGGCCGTAACGGGGGCGCCCATATGGGTGCTGATGTTGTACCAAAGCCTGTCGGTGCTTTTTGCGCAGTTCAACCACGCCAACATCCGCCTGCCGGATCGCCTGGACCGAGCCCTGAGCTGGGTATTGGTCTCGCCGGATATGCACAAGGTCCACCACCACTACCGGCAGCCGTTTACCGACAGCAACTACGGGAACATATTTTCCATGTGGGATCGTCTTTTCGGAACCTTCCGGAGTTTGCCGCCCTCGGGGTTGACGTATGGGCTAGATACGCACATGGAGGAAAGCGATACCGTCGGTAATTTGCTGGCGGCGCCGTTCCGTAAGTACCGCCCGCGGCCGTAGCGACGCGCCGTACCGCCGGCAGCCTTAACTTTGTCAGCAAAAACTTCTCCATGCGAACAGCGGCGCTCATCCCGGCCCGGTACGCGGCCACCCGTTTTCCCGCCAAACTGATGCAAACTCTGGGGTCCAAAACCGTGATCCGGCATACGTATGACAATACCGTGGCCACGGGTCTTTTTGACGAAGTCGTCGTGGTGACCGACAGTCCGGTGATCTTCGACGAGATAACCCGGCATGGAGGTGTGGCGAAGATGAGTAAGCGCGAGCACGAAAGCGGGAGCGACCGGATCGCCGAGGCCGTGGAGGATATGGAGGTGGACGTGGTGTTGAATGTGCAGGGGGATACACCGTTCGTGAAACGGGAGCCGTTGGAGAAATTGCTCGCGGTGTTCGGCGGCGCCGAAGGCGCCGCGGTTCAGGTGGCGTCGCTGATGCAGGAGCTCAGGGACAAAGCCCTCATTGCCGACGAGAATTATGTAAAGGTGGCGGTGGACCTGAAGGGCAACAGCCTCTTTTTTTCCAGGAGCATCATCCCTTTCCCGCGCAACAAAGAGCTCGCGATAACGTACTACGAGCACATCGGCGTCTACGCTTTTCGTAAACAGGCCCTCCTCGATTTCACCCGCTGGCCGGTGACGCCGCTGGAGAACGCGGAGAAGGTGGAGTGCTTGCGGTACCTGGAGCACGGCGTGCCGCTGAGGATGGTGGTGGTAGACTATATGGGGGTGGAGATCGATACCCCGGAGGACCTGGAACGAGCGGCGAAAATCCTTTAGCCGCAGGGGCGCTTTAAGAGCAAAAAACGTATGATATGGAACAATGGCTATGGGGCATAGACCTGGGCGGTACGAAGGTGGAAGGTGTGATCATGCCGGCGCAGGGGGATCCCAAACCCCTGGTCCGGACGCGGATCGCTACGGAAACGAGCCGTGGGTACGACCACGTAATCGACCGGATCAGGGAATTGGTGGAAAAAATGAAGGCCGGGTCAGGCCTGACGCCGGCCTCGATCGGCTTTGGCACCCCGGGTGAATTAGACCCGATCCTGGGGACCATGAAGAACGCGAATTCGGTGGTGCTGAACGGCCGGCCTTTGCAAAAAGACCTGGAGGCTGCGCTGGGTGTACCCTGCGTCCTTGCCAACGACGCCAACTGTTTTGCCCTGGCGGAAACCCATTGGGGCGTGGTGCGGGACCGTTACCCCGATGCGCGCGTCGTCTTTGGGGTCATCATGGGTACCGGCGTAGGCGGCGGCATCGTGCTGGACGGCCGCGCGTGGAACGGCCGGCACGGCATAGCCGGGGAATGGGGCCACAACTTCCTTGACGACTCCGGGGGGACTTGTTATTGTGGTAAAACGGGATGTGTGGAAACCGTCCTCTCCGGCCCCGGGCTCGAGCGGTTTTATCTTTCGCGTTCCGGGCGGCCCGCGCGCCTCCCCGAGATCGTGTCTTCCGGCGATCCGGTGGCCGTGGAGACGCTCGATCGCCTGTATCATTTCTTTGGTAAGGCGCTTTCCGTAGTGACCAACCTGCTCGACCCGGACGTGATCGTCGTCGGGGGTGGGGTAGGGAACATCCCGGGTCTTTACACCGAAGGGGTGAAGTCCCTGGCCGCGCACATTTTTAATAACCGGTTGGACGTCCCCGTGGTACCGCCCTCGCTTGGAGATAGTGCGGGGGTATTTGGGGCGGCAGCCTTAAATTTGCGCCATGCAATTCCGTAATTTCAAGATGGTCGGTTATGTCGTATACGGCCGTGGTTGTTTTGACCAGCTGGACGAGATATTGGCGCCCCGGCGTAAGGGCGACGCCCCCATGGTTTTTTTGCTGGACCAATATTTTGACGGCAAGCCCCTGGCCGGGCGGATACCCTTGAGGGGAAAAGACCGGCTCGTGCTGGCGGACGTAACCTACGAACCGAAGACGACCCAGGTCGACAAGCTGGCGCAGGAGCTAAAGGACGCCTATGGGACAGTCAGCGGGGTTATCGGTATCGGCGGCGGTTCCACGATGGACCTGGCTAAGGCGGTGGCCCTGATGATGAACAACCCGGGCTCTTCGGCCGACTACCAGGGCTGGGACCTTGTCAAGAATCCAGGCGTGTACAAGGCGGGAATCCCCACGCTGAGCGGGACGGGGGCGGAAGTGAGCCGGACGACGGTGCTCACGGGTCCAACCCGTAAGCTGGGGATGAACTCGGACTTCACGCCCTTCGACCAGATCGTGCTGGATCCGACCCTGACCGAAAACGCGCCGGTAAACCAGCGTTTTTACACCGGGATGGACTGCTACATCCATTGTATCGAAAGCCTGACAGGCACCTACCTCAACGAATTCAGCAAATCCTACGGGGAAAAGGCGCTCGCCTTATGCCAGGAGGTTTTCCTGCACAAGGACCATTGGGACGAGCACAGCGACGACCAGCTCATGATGGCTTCCTATGCCGGTGGGATGAGTATCGCCTATTCCCAGGTGGGTGTCGCGCACGCGGTGAGCTATGGCTTGTCTTATTTGCTGGGCACCAAACACGGGATCGGCAACTGTATCGTGTTCAACCACCTCGAAGAATTCTACCCCGAGGGCGTCGCGGAGTTCAAACAAATGGTGGCCAGGAACGGAATCCACATCCCCGAGGGGATCTGTAAGGGCCTGACCGACGAACAATTCGACACCATGATCAACGTTTCGCTGGGAATGAAACCGTTGTGGGAGAATGCGTTGGGAAAAGATTGGGAAAAACAGATGACCCGCCAGCGGCTCCGGGCGCTATATGAAAAGCTGTAAATCGCTATATTAGGGAAACTAAACTTCGCTATTTTATGAAGAAGACTCTGATGTCAGCGATTGCGCTATTGTTCTGCATTTGCTTTGCTTCCGCACAAACGACCGCACCAGCTACGGCTAAAAAGCCAAAGACGACTGCCACCACCACGAAACCCGCCACCACGGCCACGACCGCAAAACCTGCCGCGGGTCCCACCAAAAAGGACGGCACGCCCGACATGCGGTATAAAGCCAATAAGCAGGCAGCTGCGCCCGCCGGACCCACCAAAAAGGACGGCACGCCGGATATGCGATACAAGGCCAATAAGCAGGCTGCCGCGGCGAAGCCCGCCGCCACCGCGAAGCCCAAAGGGAATTAAATTTTACGTCACCGCGGGACCGGTCCCGCGGTGACGTTCTTATTCTACGAAATTGGGATCCATCCAAAGGCTCAGGAACTTGATCTTCGCGGTTTTGTCCTTGATTTCCGATTTTGCCGCTACCAGCTCCAGGAACGCTTTGATAGCCGTTTTGCCCGAGGGCACGGGGTAGCTATTGAGCCGTTTGACCAAGAATTGGCAAACCCTGCCATGGCCGATTTTAAACATCAGGTGGTCGAATTGACCGCTCTGCTCACCCAGCTTCCCGGGTCCCAGCTTCCCGTCCAATTTCCTTAGTTGTGTCATGGAAACCTTTTGGGTAAGTCCGGGAACTATGATCTTTACGATTTCGGATTTGGTCTCGCCACCGCTGCTTTTGTTGAGGTAGTAATAGTCGGCGATATTGGCTGGTTTCTGCTTATTGACGGGGCGGGGAACAGCCTGCTTACCGCTGAAGGTCTCTATATTGTTGCCGCCATAGCTCAAAAGCTGGTCTTCGATGTTTGATATGCCAAAGGCGCTGTGGCTTTCCTGGGAGGCGGGAAAATAGTCGTCCTCCTCTACATCGTGTGGCACGACGTCTTGGATAGCGTCTTTGTCCTCTTGTATGTTGTAGGCATATCCGCCCTTCAAGGCCCTGGTGATCTGGGTGGATTTTGCCGTGGGTTCGGTTGTCGCCTGGGCGTGTCCTTCCCAATCCACTGGTACAAAATTGTCGAACGTGAGCAATTCGTCGTCCTTGTGTCCATCACCCAGGATGCATTTGTACTGCTCTTCGTCGATCACACCGGCTTCGAACAGGTCCTTGATGCTGCGCTGGTAATTGTCCGATGCATACCGGAGGGTTACCTTGGCGGTAACCTCCTCCCCGAATTTCCCGGAATAGTGTCTTCCCGGGACCCGGAATCCTTCTTGAACGATCTCTTCGAAGAGCCGCCAGGATAGTTGGTTGAACTTGTTGTGTTGCGGCGCCAGATTCCCGTGTATGTCGGCTTCGTTGCCAAAGAACTGGTGTCCGATAAGGTGCCCGCCGTCATAGGTTTGGACGCGCTTACGGCCGAAGATGGCGCGCTCCTGCGAGCCGACATAGCCATATTGGTCGATGAGCTTCGCCCGCTTCTCGCCGCCTTGTACCTTGTCGATGTATGCATAGGCGCTGTTGGGGCGGAACATCGCGGACTCGGTTTCTTTACTGGCGGTTTTTGGCGAGTCGTCGTTCCCGATCCTGAACCCGTAGTTCAGACTCTTCTTGGATAAAATGGGATTCAATGTATTTTCCAGGGTGATCCCCGCGGGTGTTTTGAAGGCGCCGTCGCCGACGTGGAGTTCGTGTCGCAGCTGTACGGGCTGGGTTGCTGATAAGCGGACTGCCTGACGGGAGACTCCTTTTGAGGAGACGTTTCCCGCTGCTGAACGGTTTGTCCGTTCGGCCGGCCTATCATAGGTTTTTTTGGTGGGCATGTATAAATATAATAAAACCCGGCAGCACTTCCTACCGGTGCAGCGGGATGTCGATACCCTTGAGCTTGCGGTATAATTCCGTAGCATAGAGATCGGTCATCCCCGAGATGTAGTCCAATGCACAACGAACTTTTTGGTAGGGCGAGGAGGACTCGCCCATATCCAGGAACTGATCCGGTATAAGCCGGATCATTTTTTTGTCCCTGGCGTCCGGGACGGTCTTTAGCAGCGGGGGGACAAAGGCGTCGAGGAGCGCGCTCATGACATGATAGCCCGCGATCTCGATCTGGATGACGGACTCGTGGTTATAGATCCGGTCCACGGACAGGGCTTCTATGGCGTCCAGGGCGTGGAAGGCCTTATTGATGGTTTTTATGAGGGTGCTGTTGAAGGCCCCGTTCAGGATTTTGTCGCGATTTTCGATGAATACATCGGCGGCCTGCAGGGTCAGCGTATTGATACACCGTGCACGCAGGTAGGCGATCTTCTCGTTGGCGTCGCCGATGCCCGCTACGGTTTTTCCAACCCTATCCATATTGTCCGTGGGCCGGCCGATGCTGCGCATCAGGTTCATGAGGAGCTCCTGCGCCTCGCCTTTTTCAAGGATACCCAACCGGTGGGCGTCTTCGACGTCGATCACCTGGTAGCAGATGTCGTCGGCGGCCTCCGTCAGGTACACAAAGGGGTGGCGGAAAAACGCCTGCGGCGAAGCCGCGCGGGTCTGGGCGGGCGTCGCGCCGTTGTCGCGGATCATGTGCAGGGCCCCGGCCACCTCCAGGAAGTTTTCCTGTTCGCTCTGGAAAAACCCGTATTTCTTGCGGTGGGCGCTGCTCCCGACCGCGGTGGCGTCGCAGGGATATTTAAGGATAGAGGCCAGGGTAGTGTAGGTAAGTCCGAAGCCGCCCGGCAATTTGCCCTTGAACGTGTGTGTGAGTATGCGGAAGGCGTTGGCGTTTCCCTCGAAATTGATGAGGTCGGCCCACTCCCCCGGGGAGAAGAAGCTTTGTATCGCTTTGTGTTCTATGAACCAGGCCGACAGCGCCTTTTCCCCGGAGTGACCAAATGCGGGGTTGCCGATGTCGTGCGCCAGGCAGGCGGCGGCGATGACGTTGGATAGTTCGTAGCGGTAGAATTCGCCGGCCCCTGCATTTGCTTCGGCCGCGTCACCATTTTTGGCGTGTCCAAGATCGTTATCGGCGATGTACGACCCCACGATTTTCCCGAGCGAACGCCCGACGCTGGCCACCTCCAGTGAATGTGTTAGCCTGTTGTGCACGAAGGTGCTCCCCGGGAGGGGGAAGACCTGGGTTTTATTTTGAAGCCGACGGAAGGCAGACGAAAAGATCAACCGGTCAAAATCGCGTTGGAAGCCAGACCGAACCTCTTCCTTCAGTTTTTCCCTACCTACCCTATTAATGGAGAAAATGTCCTCCCAGCGCGCGTTTTGGGACATGCAAACGTTTACATTAAAATAAATAATATCTATTAAAAATCCCGTTAGTTAGTAAAATTGAAAAAAAGCTGTATATTTGTCCTGGGATTCATCATAGTTCTTTAACAGTTTCGTTGCGGTTTATTCCGGAATACCCCCGAAATTTGCTGCCGTAAATGTACTTGAAAGTACGTCTCCCAGTTCTTCTTTTATTGCTTGCCCCACGATTCGCTTGTTCCTAGCTGGTTGCTTGTACATTAAGATTTTTTTTAAACCAAAATGTACAAAAAAATGAAAAAGCCAATTATGAACAACACGCTGCGCGCGGCAGCCACCTTGTTCCTTTCCGGTCTCTTCTTTTTGCACGCCGGTGCCACCAAGGCACAGTCCCACAAGGACAAGGCCGATGCAGTAAACCCCGTTAACGTAACCTACATCGGTTCCCAGGACGGCAACTACATCTTCGATGTCGCCTTCGACAACAACGCCGGAGACACCTATTATGTAGCCGTAGTCGACGACGCCGGTAACACGCTCTACAAAGGCCTGTACACCGACAAAAAGTTCGATAAGAAGTTCAAGCTGCCCCCCGGTGAAGAAATCAACTCGGTTTCCTTCGTCATCCGCAACCTGAAGAGCAACAGCTCTTACACGTATGCCGTAGCCGCCCAACAGCGCTCTGTCGAAGAAGTCTCCGTAAAGCGGACGAATTAATCTAACGATTGCTCCCGAAGGCTGAGCGCCCCTTCCGGATATCCTCCCGGAGGCCTCCCTTCCCATTCACATCTCGATTGTATCTGCCCTCTATGCAGTAGTGTGTCACACGCTTGTCTGTCGGCACACTGGACCCGGCCTCTCGGCTGCTTCGTCCATATATTTTCACCAATCGATAAAGGTCTCGCCTTAACCCGGCGGGGCCTTTCTTATTTGGCCAAATTCCCGGCCTCCGCCTCCCGCCTTCCCCGCCAACCGCGCCTTCAGCTGCCCCTTCTGCACCTGGCGCCCCCGTTTCCTCCCGCGTTCCGCCCTAAGCGTGTAGGCCTCCGGCTGTGGGGTGGGAT
>NZ_DATJIY010000067.1:0-17262 GCF_035492835.1 Dinghuibacter sp. | reverse complement strand
AGGTCTATGGTGACGTTGGGGTATTGTTTCATGTAGGCCACGACCTTGTCGAGCTCGATGGACGCGTCGGCGCGGATGGTGGCCTGGTTGAAGTCGAAGTAGACGTTGTTCATGACGAAGACGTCGCCTTTTTCGGGTTTCTTCTCCAGGTAGAGCGTGACGGTGGTGGTGTCTTTGGCGTCTTTGGTGATGGTTTTGCCGTCGGCGATAAAGCCGTCTTTGAAGGCGCTGTCGAGGTAGCCGGCGCCGGGGGTTACTTCCTCGTAGTCCGCGGCGGTGGCGCCGTTGAGGCGGATTTGGGCGCCGGCGATTGGGTGGCCGGTCAGCTTGTCGAGGACGCGGGTTTTTAGGATGAAGCGCTTCGGCTCTGGTGTGCCGGCGCGGCCGGTGTTTACGGCCAGACCGGCGCGGCCGGGAGAGCCGGGAGCGTCGGTGGCGTCCGACGAATCGGGCAGCGAGGCGTTGGTCGCCGGCGCCAGGTTGCGCACCGCGACGGCGGGAGCGGGCGGGGCGGCCGGTTTGGGCGGCGCGGGCGGCACTACCGCGAACGCGTAAATGTCATCGCCCCCGCGGCCGCCCTGGCGGTCGGAAGAGATGTAACCGGCGGTCGAATCGCGGAGCGTAAAATAAAAGTCGTCGCCGGGGCTGTTCAACGGGTAGCGCAGGTTGGCGACCGAGGTCCAGGCGGACAGCGAGCCACACGCTTTAAATACGTCGAAGCCGCCCATGCCGGCGTGGCCCTTGCTGGCGAAGTACAACACGCCGTCGGGGCCGACGTAGGGGAAGCCTTCTTCTTCGGCGGTGTTCACCGCGGGGCCGCAGTTGACGGGCGCGCCCCAGGAGCCGTCGGACTGGCGGAGGCTGTACCAGATGTCGGTTTTGCCGTAGCCGCCGGGCATGTCGCTGGCGAAGTACAAGACCGGGCCGTCGATGGCGGCCTGGCCGATGGAATATTTGCTGCTGTTGTTGTAGGCGAAGGGTTGGGCGGTGGACCAGTGGCCGCTGCTGTCGCGCGCGGTCCACCAGAGCTCGAGCCGGCGGATGCGGATGGTCACCGTCTTGCCGTTCTGCTGGAACTGGATCTTGTCGCCGGGGTCCTTGAGCGAGCCGGTGTTGGTGACGCTGAACCAGGCGGTGTCGCCGGCCCGGTTAAAGGTCACCGCGCCGTCGTGGTAACGCTTGTCGTTGAGGACGGGGGAAAAACCCGTGACCGAACCGCTGTCCAGCACGTAGACCTTCTGGTAAGGGTCGCCGGAGGAAAAGCCGGACGCGCTGAAGATGCTACCCTTGGGGGCAAAACGGCCGCTGTCAGACGTAAATACGATCCCGCGCCCGTAGGAGACCGCACCCCAGTCGGAACCGGAGGTATTGACGGAAGCAAGGTTGGACACCGAATAAGCGGTAGGGGCGGCCATCCATACGAGGGCGGAGTCGCAACCGGCGACGCGGGTACCGAGCACGCTGTCGGGGATATGGGCATACGCGGTCTTTGCCTCGGCGTAGCGGCCCAGGCTTTTGAGCACGTCCCCATAGCCAAGCCAGTCGCAGACCTGGCAGGTCGGGTTCTCGGTGACTTTTTTATACCAGCGCGCGGCGTTGGCGTAGTCGTTGATTTCCTGGTAACACTTCGCCAGTCGGGCGGGGATGTCGGGCGGCGCCTTGTGGAAGCGGTAGTGCTCGACCTTCTCATAGAGGTGCGCGGCGAGGGTATACTCCTGGTTGTCGTATGCCCTGTCGGCCATGGCGATCGACAGGTTTGTCTCTTGCGCACGCGCGGCGAAAAGGCCGGACGACAGGATTATGGCGAGTAAGAGCTGCTTCATAGAATCGGATTAAAAATATCTTGGCGTGGCCATGTACTGGCCCGATTTCTTGGTTTTGAAAACGTACCCGACGGATATCTCGTGGGACCCGCTCTGGTAATTGGACAACCCGCTGGTCGTAAAGTCGTAGCTGTACCCCACGCGGAACTCCGGCGTGACGTAGAACTCGGCCATCACGCTGGCGGCGTCGGAGGCGGCGAGGTTGGACTGGAGGTTGTCCTTGTTCCAAATCCTGGCGCTGGTCCGGTAGGAACCACCCACCCACAGTACTTCATCGAAGAGGAAAAACACGTTCAGGTCCGCGTTGGTAGGCCCCTTGAAGTCTTCCTTGATCATGACGGAGGGTTTGAACTTGACCTCGTCGGAGACGTCCATCACGCCGCCCGCGGTGAGGTACATGGTAGTACCCTCGAGGAGCGACGAGTAGGTGGACCCGTTAGCGTAGTAGATGCGCCGGCCGCCGTCGAGGGAAAACAGGTTCATGATCGAGCCGCCTGCGTAAAAGTGTTTGGTATAGTAGTACACACCGAAGTTGGCGTCGGGGACGAACTTGGTCCGGACGGTGATGTCGGAGATTTCGGGGTCCCCCGGGTCTTCGTACTGGAAGGAGGAGCCGTTGAGGGAATATTGGGACAGCGTCCCGCCGATCCCCAGACAGATGCGGTGGGGGTTATCGGCTTCGTCGCCGCGGAGCGGGATACGGTAGGAGTACGAACCGGTCAGGGAATAGTTCTGCTGGGGGCCGAGCTGGTCGTACAGCAGCTGTACCCCAAGACCCATCCGCTCGTCGGATACGTTGGTAAGGGCGTCGAAGGTAACGGTTGCCGTTTTGGGCGCGCCCGAAAAACCCGTCCATTGGTCGCGGAACGTCCCGTTCAGGTACGGGGCGCCCTTGTAACCGGCGTAGGCGGGGTTCAGCGTCAGGCCGTCGAAGACGTACTGGCTGAACTGGACGCCTTGCTGGGCGTGTGCGAAGCTGCCGGTTCCGCAGGCGATTAAGAGGATAAGAAGTAAGCGGTTTTTCATCATCGGATAATTTCTACCCAGCCCTTGAAGGTTTGCCTGCCCCCAGGGATGTTGGCGGTTAATACGTAATAATAGGTGCCTGCATTGAGTCCGCTGCCGCCCCAGTCGTTATGGTAGTCCTCGCTCTGGTAGACCTCGCTGCCCCAGCGGTTGAACACGCGCAGCGTGGAACCGGGGTAGCGGTCCAGGCCAACGACGTAGAACAGGTCGTTCTTGCCGTCGCCGTTGGGCGTGATGACGTTGGGGATGAAGAGGTCGCCCGCGAAGACAAAGGTGGCGGTCGAATGATTGTTGGTGGTATCCGTATCTAGGGTAGCCGAAGTGACATGGCCGGTATTGGATATAGTGCCAAAGCTCTTGAGCAGTATGTCGAAAGTAAGGGTGACGGATGACTTGGCGGAGACCGTGGGGATGTTCCAGGTCAGGGATTGGCCGTCGTAGAGGGGGGTGCCCCCGGTGAAATTAACCGGCGTCCCCAGCCCCGTGGGGAGGGTGTCGGTGACCACCACGTTCTGTGCGTCGTCGGGGCCGTTGTTGGTTATGGTCAGGGTATAAGTGACGGGTTTCTTTACGCTGTAAGGGCCGTTGCTCACGGTCTTGGTCATGGCCAAATCTGCCTTGGGAAGACAGGGGTTGTCGATGACCGCCGCGTTGCTGATGTCGGAGGTACAATTGAAGCTGTTCTCCGCCGTGACGCTATAGCTGGCGGCCGTGGTGGCGGTATAGGTCTGGGCGGTGGCGCCGCTGATGGCGTTGCCGTCCTGGTACCACTGATACGTGTTGCCGGCCGGATTGGCGGTCAGTACCAGCGTCTGGCCGGGACAGATCCCCAGCGGGCCGGCCGCGGTGATCACCGGGGCGGAGGGCGTGGGGTTGACCGTGACCGTTATAGTGGTACTGGACAGCGACTGGCAGCCGTTGGCGTCACCGGCTTTTACGGTGTAAACACCGGAGGCGGTGGCGGAATAGTTGTTCGTGGTCGCGCCGGCAATAAGGGTCGGCGTCGTGGTGGCGTCGGGGGCCTGGTACCACTGGTAACCGGTGGCGCCGGAACCGGTGGCCGACAAGGCTACGCTTTCGCCGTCGCAGAAGGTTAGCGGGCCGCCGGCCGCGGTCAGCGGCGTGGAGGGCGTCGGGTTGACGCTGATCGATATCCCGCTGCTGGCGGTGGAGGTACAGCCGTTACCGTCGGTGACGGCAATCGTATAGGAACCGGATACCCTGGCGGTATCGGTGGTCGCGTTGGCGTTCGGGATGGCCGTACCGTTGAACAGCCATTGGTAGGTCAGGGTGCCGGTAGCCGTGGCCGTTAGGATGGCGCTGTCCCCCTGGCAGAACGTGTTGTTACCGGTGATGGCCACCGTCGGGGCCGCCGGGTTCGGGTTCACCGTCACGGGGAAGCCCGTGCTGGGGGGCGATACGCAGCCATTGGCGTCGGTCAGGGTCACGGTATAGCTACCCGACTGGCTGCCGGCGTAGCTGCCCCCCGTGGCGCCGGTGATGGCCGTGCCGTTGAGCAGCCACTGGTACGTGGACGCAGTGGGCGTGGCCGTTAATACGACGCTGTTCCCGGCGCAGAAGACGGACGGACCGCCGGCGGCGATGGTGGGCGCGGCGGGCAACGGGTTGACCGTTACGGCGAGCGCGGTACTGGGGGCCGAGGTGCAACCGCTCAGGTTGGTCACGGTCACCGTATAGCTGCCCGAGGCCTTTGCCGTGTCGGTGGTCGTGGTGACGTTCGGCTGGGCCGTGCCGTTCAGGAACCACTGGTAGCTGTTGGCGCCGGAGGCGTTGACGCTGAGGATCACGCTGTCCCCCGCGCAGATGCCGGTGTTGCCGCCCGCGGTGATGCTGGGCGTCGAGGGCAGCGGGTTGACGGCCACGGTGACGGGTATCGTCGTGATCGAGGAACAGGGGTTCGACAACAGCACGGTGTAGGTCCCCGGGTCCGTGGCGGTCCAGGCCGCGGTGGTCCCGCCGCTGAGCGCCACCCCGTTGAGGAACCACTGATAGGTGGTCACGCCGGTGGCGTTCGCGGTCAGCACCACGCTACCGCCCTGGCAGAAGTTCGTGGGTCCGGCGGCGGACACGGTGGTGCTCAGGGGCTGTAGCTGCGGGTACACGGTCACGCTGACCGGCGCGCTCGAGGCGGTACAGCCGTAGGCGTTCGACACGAGCACCGTGTAGCTGCCCGAGGAATCGGTCGAGAACGTCTGGGACGTCTGGCCGTTGATCACGGTATCATTGTTGAGCCAAAGGAAACCTGTAGCCCCCGCTGCGTTGGCGGTCAGCGTAACGCTGCCGCCCGCGCAAAACGTGGTCGGACTGCCCGCGCTAAGGGTTGGCGTAGCGGGGACAGGGTTGACCTGTACCGTTGCGGGGCTACTGGTCGCATTGGAGCAAGGGTTGGAAATCATTACGGTATACTGTCCGGTGGCCGTGGCGACATAGGAGCTCGAAGTGGCGCCGGGTATGGGGGTTCCATTGAGGGCCCACTGGAAACCGGTCACACCGGTTCCGGAGACCGACAGGGTCACGCTCTGACCCTGGCAGAATATCTGCGAGCCGCTGGCGTTGATGACCGGGGCGGTCAGCTGCGGGTAGGCGTTGACGGTAGTGAGCGCGCTCGGCAGCGAGCTACAACCCAGGCTGTTGACCGCCGTGACCGAATAATCGCCGGTGGCGGTGGCAGCATAGGTCTGGGCGGTGGCGCCGGTGATGGCAACGCCTTCCACGAACCACTGATAGGCGGTGGCTCCGGCGGGGTTGGCCGTCAGGGTAACGCTGCCCGGGGCGCAGAAGTCGGTGGGACCGCCGGCGCTGATCGTCGGGCTGGCCGGCGCGGGGTTGACCGTCACCGTGATCTGCGAGCTCGTCTGCGGCGTGGCGGAACAGGGGTTGGCCACCGTGACCGTGTATATGCCCGGCGCTGTCGCAAACCAGCTTTGGTTTATCGCGCCGGTGATGGCCACGCCGTTCAGGTACCATTGGTAGCTGGCGACGTTGCTGTTATTGGAGGTCAGGTTCACCCCAAGGCCCTCGCAAAAGGTCGTGGGGCCGCCGGCGTTGATCACGGCGCCCGTCAGGGGGGTATAGACCGTTACGGTCGTCGGGCTGCTCACGGAGGAAGGACAACCGTTCGTATAACTGACGGTGTAGCTGCCGGAGGCGGACGCGGTAAAGGTCTGGCCGGTCGCGCCGGAGATGGGCACCCCGCCCGCGTACCACTGCCAGGCGGCGGCGCCCGAGCCCGTCGCACTGAGCGTCACGGTCCCCGGCGTACAAAAGCCCAGGGGCCCGCCCGCATTGATCGTCGGCGCCGGGGGCGGTGTAGCGACGGTGACGGTCACGGTCTGGCTGGTGGCGGAAGGACAGCCGTTGCTGTTCAGATAAGTGACGGTATAGTTACCGGACGCGGTGGTGGTATAGGTATTGGTGGTGGCGCCGCTGATGAGGCTGCCGTTCTGGAACCACTGATAGGTCGTGGCCCCGCTCGCTGAGGCGGTCAGCGTCACGCTCCCGCCGCTACAAAAGGTGGTGGGGCCGCCGGCGGTTAGTGTCGGGGCGGCGGGTATGGGCTCCACGGTCACGCTGGTGGGGTCGCTGGCCGCGGAGCTACAGCCGTTGCCATCGGTGATGGTCACCGTATAGCTGCCGGAGGCGCTGGCGCTGTAAGTCGAGCTGGTGGCGCCGGCGATCGCGGTGCCGTTCTGCGTCCATTGAAAGGAAGTCGCACCGGATCCGTTGGCCGTCAGGACGACGCTCTGGCCGGCACAAAGGGGTGTATTTCCCCCGGCCGCGATGGTCGGTTTGGCCGGCGTGGGGTTGACCGCGACAGTTAGCGGCTGGCTGACGGGAGACGCGCATGAGCCCGCTCCCGTGACGGATACGGTGTACGCGCCGGGTGCGGTGGCGGTGTAGGTAGACGCGGTGGCGCCGCTGATGGCGGTCCCGTTGAGGAACCATTGATAGGTCTGCGCCCCGGTAGCATTGGCGGTCAGGGTAACGCTCCCGCCCGCGCAAAACGTTTTCGGGCCGCCGGCCGTGATGGTCGGGGCGGCTGGGTTGGGGTTGATCGTCACCGTTACCGGGTTGGAAGCCGGAGACGCGCAACCGCTGGCATTGGTAACGACCAGGGTATAGCTACCGGCGGCGCTGGCCGTATAGTTGTTGGCGGTCGCGCCCGAAATAGCGGCGCCGTTCAGATACCATTGATAGCTGGAATAGGTCGCGCCGGCGCTCAGGATGACGCTGCCCGAACCGCAAAAGGTGGTGGTCCCGCTGGTATTGACCGCGGGCGCCGCGGGCGCGGGCAAGGTCGTCACCGTAGTGGTGGCGCTGGCCGCGGAGCTGCAGCCCTGGCTGTTCTTTACGCTCACGGCATAGGTGCCCGCCGTGCTGGCGTTGTATGACTGGCTGGTGGCGCCGGCGATCGAGGTCCCGTTCTGGGTCCACTGATAGGAGGTCGCGCCCGAAG
This sequence comes from Dinghuibacter sp., assembly GCF_035492835.1. Taxonomy (NCBI): domain Bacteria; kingdom Pseudomonadati; phylum Bacteroidota; class Chitinophagia; order Chitinophagales; family Chitinophagaceae; genus Dinghuibacter; species Dinghuibacter sp. The sequence continues at coordinate 9,936 of NZ_DATJIY010000067.1, read as the reverse complement.
CGTTGGCCGTAAGGGTCACCGCATTGCCGGAGCAGAATGTGGTGCTGCCGCCCGCCGTCACCGTGGGCGTCGGGGGGTTCGGATACAACGTGACCTGCGTGGAGGGGCTGGCGGAAGACGTCCCGCCCGCATTGGTGGCCGTAACGGTATACATACCGGCCGCGGTGGCGGTATACGAGGCCGTGGTGGCTCCGGTAATCGCGGTCCCGTTCAGGTACCACTGGAAAGACGTGGCCCCGGTCGAGGTCGCTGTCAGCACGACGCTTCCGCCCTGGCAAAACGAAGTGCTACCCCCCGCGGTGATCGCAGGCGTAGGCGGCGCCCCGGCCCCGGCATACACCGGCGCCAGGCTACATACAGCCAATAAGCAGAGGAGAATAGAGGGTAAGCGGCGGAAGCTCGCGCTTCCCAACAACTTTTGCATAGGACTGGATTACAACGTAAATTTAGTCTTTTTTTCTTCTCCTATAGCTTTTATTGTTAATCAATTGCAAATGTCGGACAAAAAACCTGTCGAATCCCGCCTACAAAGCCAAGTTATCCTGGTAACGGGCGCATCCTCGGGCATTGGTAAGGAGTCCGTTATAACATTGCTCGCCCGGGGCCATATCGTATACGGCGGCGCCCGCCGCCTGGAAGCCATGGAGGATATAAAGGCGCTCGGCGCCCGGGTGCTTTTTATGGACATGACCCGCGAAGAGACGTTAACCGAGGCCGTTAGTACCGTCCTGGCGGAGCAGGGCCGCATCGACGCCCTCGTCAACAACGCGGGCTACGGGTCCACCGGGGCGATCGAAGACGTGCCGTTGTCTGAGGCTTCCCGCCAGTTCTCGGTAAACGTTTTCGGGCTCGCCCGTTTGACGCAGCTCGTGCTGCCGTCGATGCGTTTATCTGGTTTCGGGACCATCGTCAACCTCTCTTCCGTCGGCGGCAGGATCGCGACACCCATGTCCGGCTGGTACAACGCCACCAAATATTCCGTCGAGGCGCTCAGCGACGCGCTCCGGCACGAGTGCCGTGGGTTCGGTATACGCGTGGCCATCATCGAGCCCGGGGGTATCGCGACGGGCTGGACGGCGCAGGCCGAGGCATCGGTGGCGAGTGTGTCGGGGCACACGGCCTATGCGCCGATGGCGGCGCGGCTGCTGCGCGTGTTCGCCGACTACGGTCCCCGTCTCTCCCGCCCTTCCGTGATCGCTTCGCTCATCGTGCGCGCCATCGAGGCGCGCCGGCCGCGCCGGCGGTATGTCGGGGGTTTCGGGGCGCGCGGCGCGCTGCTGGCGGTGCGGCTGCTGCCTTCTTTTGTGCTTGACTGGGTTATCGGGTGGCAGTTTGGCCGGTGAGGCATTCGCAGGGTCCCATGCTCCCCGGAGTATCCCCGGTGCTCCCGCAGGTTCCCATGCCCCCGAAGTTCCCCGGTGCTCCCTACGGTTCCGTGGCTGCCCCCCACGGTTCCGTGGCTGCTCCCCGGAGTTCCCCGGTGCTCCCCACGGTTCCGTGGCTGCCCCCCATGGGGTTTTTCTCTCTTACGATTTTGGGCAAGCTTCCACTTGGGAAATCGCCCCATTTCTTGCAAATAACCAAGGTAAAGCTTGTCTAAAAATCCCCGGAGGGGTGCTGGGGATTTTGGGGCAAGGTATAACTTGGGAATTCGACCGATTTGGGCGACTTAGCCAAGGTAAAGCTTGCCCAAAATCGTAAGAGAGAAAAACCCTCCGGGGATGTGCCTCCGGGGGATGTGCCTCCGGCGGGTGACATGCCAATGCGGGGCAACCACCGGGCAGGCGACTCGTGCGCGGGCGACTCTTGGGCGAGCGACTCGCGGGCGGGCGATTCGTTCCCAAGCGATTCGTGTGCCCCCGGCGAACGTTTACCGCCCGGGCGTCTCGAACGACTGCCGGAACGCCATCGGCGACAGGCTGGTTTGCGCCTTGAAGAGTTTACTGAAGGACTGGAGGTGCTCGAAGCCCAGCTCGTAGGCGATCTCGCTGACGGATAGACCGGTGGTGGATAGTTTTTCTTTGGCGAGCGCGATGAGCTTGTCGTGGAGGTGCTGCTGCGCGGTGCGGCCGGTGAGGGCCTTGAGCATGCTGCTCAGGTAGTTCGGGGTTACGTGGAGCGTGGCGGCGATGTCCGCCACCGTGGGGAGGCCCTTGACGCCGCTGCGGAAATGCTCGTCCAGCAAGTCTTCTAACCGGACGAGGAGCTCATGGCTCGTGGTCTTGCGGGTGAGGAACTGGCGGTGGTAGAATCGGTCGGCATAGGTGAGGAGGAGTTCGACCTGGGCGATGAGGACGCGTTGGGTGAACTGGTCGATGTTGCCGTGATATTCCTGGGCCATGTATTGGACGATGCCGTTGATCATGACCTCTTCTTTCTCCGACAGGTACAGGGCTTCCTTGACCGAGTAGTCGAAGAAGGTGTATTGCTTGACGGTACGGGCGAGGCTGGTGCCCCATATGAAATCGGGGTGCATCAGGATGATCCAGCCGGGCGGCGGTTCGGTGACACCCTCGGGTATGCCGAAGCCAAAGACCTGGCCCGGCGCCATAAAGAACAGGACGCCCTCATCGAAGTCGCCGGAGTGCTGGCCGTACTGGAACGTCATGCCGGACGGCCGTTTCATGGTGATGCAGTAGAAGTCGAACACGAGGCGTACGGGTTCGCCCCTGAATGGCGGGTCGACGTCCGCCAGGTCGATGACGCTGAACAGCGGGTGTTCCGGCTTGGGCAGGCGCCAGCGGCGGTGGTATTCGGTGATGGACTTGATCCGTATCGGGGGCATAGCGAAAGTTAACGATATTTCTGCCGGTAGGCCGTGGCGAATTCGCGGGCGAAATCGGCGAGCTTGACCTTGCCCATCCTGGGGTTGCCCATGTGAAAGTTCTCCAGCGTTTTGCCGCTGTGCATGGCGGCTTGCATGCCGACGAGGGTGTGCGCGAGCTTTTCGGGGACCTTAGCCATTTTCAGGCCTTGCAGCATTTGTTTGTCGGTGAGCAGGATCCATTTCAGCCAGGGTTTGCCGATGGCCGTGCCGATGATGCGGGCGGCTTCGTTACAGGTCATCTCTTCGCTGCCGACGTAGCGGATCGTCGGGCCCGCACCGGTCAGGAGTTCTTCCGCGGCCGCATCGGCGATGTCCAGGGGTGACACGAATACCACGCGGTCATCCCCGCCGTAGTTCCCCATCAACAACCCGGTGCGCCCCCGTAGCAGTGCCCCCACGCCGACATACCGGAGGGTCAGCAATGAACCCATGAGCCCGGCCCCGCGGATCAGGCCCATCGACTGATAGAAATTGGTATAAAAGGAAGCGGGGCGGAGAATGGAAAGGGACACACCGGGCAACTCCCCGAAAATGCGTTCCGCATCGCCCTCGCCGACCAGGTCCGCCGCCCACCCGCTGAGCGCTACGACGCGCCGGACGCCGGCCGAAAGGATCGCTTGCACATAGTTTTCGGCTATGCGGCGCGTATAGGCTTCGAGGTCGGGTTCCGCGAAGCTGAGCGGGATCATGGCGTAGACGGCGTCCGCGCCGGAAAATGTCGTGCGTAAAAATGCAACATCCGTGAGCGAACCCACCGCGGGCCGCGCGCCAAGGGCCTGGATGGCGAACGCCTTGTTCGCGTCGCTGGTGATAACGGTGACGTCGTGGCCCTGCCGTATTAAAGTTTCGGCGAGGGGTTTGCCGATATTCCCGAGCGAACCGGTTACGATGATGTTCATACGGCAAAGTTCCTCCGCGCCAGCGGGATTCATTTAGCCGAAAAAGGGATTAGTTTAGCCGGATTTTACCCCACAGCTTATTCATCACGACCTGCTCGATTACCTGCTCCCGGTAGTTGCGGCTGATGGGGACGCGGTGGTCGGCGATGAATATCTCGTTGCCTTCGATGGCGGTAATTTGCTGTATGGAGACGATGTAGGATTTGTGGACGCGGATAAAGGACTTGGGGTCGAGGTTCTCTTCCAGGTTTTTGAGGTAGAGCAAGGTCATGAATTTACCGCGGGTCGTCACAATGGTCACATAGTTCTGCATGCCTTCGACGTAGAGGATTTCGTCGAAGGTGATTTTTTCGTATTTGGTGCCGCATTTGATAAAGAAATGGTCCGCGGATGCAGCGGGTTGCTCGACGGCTTTTTGTAAACGAAGCTGGTGGTATTCGCGGGCCTTATGGGCGGACTTGAAGAAGCGGTCGAAGGTGATGGGCTTCAGGAGATAGTCGAGGGCGTTGAGCTGGAAACCGTCGAGGGCGTAGGTCGGGAAAGCGGTGGTGATGATGACCATGGGCGGCTGGCGGACGATCTTCAGGAAGTCGATGCCGTTCATCTTCGGGGTCTGGATGTCGAGGAAGATGAGGTCGACCGGGTGGCGCTCGAGGAGGCTCATGAGCTCGACGGGGTTCTCGCAGATGGCGACGAGGTTCAGGAAGTCGACCTCGCGGACGTAGTCGGCCATGCCTTCCCGCGCCAGGGGCTCGTCATCGACTATAACGCAATTGATGGGGGTCATGGGAGGGCGGTTTGAGGGGTGGCTGGCTGCGCCGGCAAAACGGAAAGCTGCCGCAGCTGCAGCCTCACGTCGAAGCGCTCCTCGCTGGCGTGGATAAAAAGATCGTAGTTCCCGGGATACATCAGGTCGAGGCGGCGCCGGACGTTGGCCAGGCCGATGCCGCCGTAGTGGACGACTTCGCGCTGGGTGCCGGGGGCGGCGCTGTTGGAGACGACAAAATCGAGGAGCGGACCCGCCTGGTCGAGCTGGATGTCGATCCAGTGTTGTTGTTCGGGTCCGCGGGAGACGTGCTTGAAGGCGTTCTCGACAAAGGTCAGCAGGACGAAGGGTGCGATGGCCAATGAAGAGCCGTCCTGACGGCGGAGATGCATATCGACGGTGACGTTTTCGTTCTGGCGCAGTTTTTCCAGCTCCACAAAGTTCTCCAAATACGCCAGCTCGCTGCTGAGCGGGATCTCGCGGTCGTTGCATTCGTAGAGCTGGTAGCGCAGCAGGTCGGAGAACTTGGCCAGGGAGGCCGAGGCGCGGTCGGGGTTCTTATGGATCAGGAAAAAGATCGAGTTGATGGTGTTGAACAGGAAGTGGGGGTTGAACTGGTTGCGGAGGAATTTGAGCTCGGTTTCGAGCTTTTCCTTTTCGAGGGCCTGCGCGCGCTGGCGCGTCTGGTACCACTGGCGGGCCAGGTGGATGGCCATGCCGAGCGTCATCGCGGCGGTTACGGCCGGGAGCGGGTTGGCCATGAACAGCGACCAGAAGGTGGCTTCATCGCCCCATTGCTGGTGCAGTGTCAGACCCCGCGTCCAGGCCGTTCCATAATAGGCGGTCGGGACGATGAGCGCGGCGGATACGATGATCGTCGCCACGACGGAGAGGACATAGGCGGTGACGCGGTTCCGCTCCAGGAGCCGGGGCATGAGGAAATAGAGGTTAAAACAGACGGCGGCCGTCTCCCATATCCAGTAGCCGGTGAACTTGACGGCATAGACCGACAGCAGCGCCTGGTTGACCGAATAAAAGCTCCGGGACGAGACGACCCACCACAGGTATCCATACACCAACCAGAAGGGGAGGTGGTACAGCTTGTAGCGGAGAATGACCGACTTCATCACCTGAAGGTACGCAAAGTCCGGTGGAGACGTAGGGCCCGATTGACCAACGACATCCACCGGTATATGAAATGCACGGGTGCATTTGGTCAATTATTGGCTACCGGTGAGCAATCGCATTTTCAAGCCCGCGCAGCGGAAGGTTCCTTTGCGGTATGATGCTACTCATTGCGCTCGCGCTCCTGCAAACCGACACCACCCACCTGAAGGTGAAACAACTCTCCGACGTGGTCGTGAAGGCCCAAAAGCCCGTCTATGAGCAAAACGCCTACGGTACCCTGGTCAACGTCTCTAACGACGTGCTCGCCACCGGTAGCTCGGCGCTCGAGGCACTGCAGCGGGCCCCGGGGATACGCGTCGACCCCCGCTACAACACCCTATCGCTCAATGGGAAGAGCGGGGTGATCGTGATGATCGACGGGCGCGTCAGCCATATGTCCGGCAGCCAGCTGATGACGTTCCTGAACAGCCTCAACGCAGACGACATCGAGCGGTTCGAGCTGATGACCACGCCCCCGGCGAACGTGGACGCCTCGGGGAGCGCGGGGGTGATCAACATCGTCCTGAAAAGGGACCGCAAAACCGGGAACCACGCCGCCCTGACGGCCACCGGCGGGTACGGGCAATACGAGAAGTTTTCCGGGAGCCTGCGGCTGGAGCACAATACCAAAAAGCTAAACCTGTGGACGAGCTATTCCGTCCAGCACAACCATGCGGCCAACACGCTAACGGCGGTGGGTAGCGAGATCGTGCCCCAGTGGAGCGGGCTGACGACGTTCGCGTACGGGAGCTCGGGGACCAGCATTTCGGACGCCCATACGGTCCAGGCGGGGATCGATATAAAGCCGGACGACAAAACCACCGTTTCGATGGGGGCGTACCACACGTGGGACCCGTCCCATTATACCAACCACAACACGGTGGCGTATGCCTTCCCGGACTCGGCCTTTTCGTTCGACGGGTACCTTTCATCGAGGAGCCACTGGAGGGGCGGAGACGAGTGGGCGTCGGTGGAGCGCCGTTTTCGCGGCAGCGGTAAAGTCAAGCTCTTGCTGGATTATGAGGCCGATCAGCCGGGGACCAGCGGGGTGGTGCAAAGTACGTTCCTGGACCAGCATGGCAAGCCGGTGGACCCGAACGACACGGCCTTTGCGCCGGAGCAGCAGACATGGTCCGGCGCGGTGCTCCACAGCGGTACCGCGCAGCTCGACTATTCGCAGCCGATAGGCAAATCATGGACCCTCGAGGCCGGGGCAAAGGCGGACTACTCCCACAACCTCAGCGGCGGCGGTGTGAGCGGCCTGGTGAACGGCGTCTGGGTGGACCGCGGCGGTACCCAGTCGGAGCTCCTGGTGCGTGAAAACATCGACGCCGCTTACGCCTCGCTCCATGTCCGGCTGGACTCCACGCTGACGCTGATCGCGGGCGTACGGTACGAATATTCGCACACGCTTGGGACCAGCGAGCCCGCGGGGACGGATACGCTCGACCGTAAGCTGGGCGGGTTCTTCCCCGACGTTTTTCTGACGAAAATCATCGCCCCCCGCCAAACCCTGCAGCTGTCGTATACCAAACGCATCACCCGGCCCGGTTATGACGACCTCTCCAACGCCGTGGGGTACAACGACCCGCTATCGGTGTTTACGGGCAACCCGCTGCTCCAGCCCACCATCACGCAAAACCTCAAATTCGGTTATACCAACCGCGGCTATTCCGTCTCCCTGCTGGCGAGCCATGACCGCTACCCCATCGCGCGCTACCAGGTGGTGGCCAAACCCGGTAGCGACCTTATCTACATCATGCCCGAGAACCTCGACTACCAGGACCAGCTGATGCTCCAGGCCGTACTGCCGTTGAAGCTGACGTCCTGGTGGGACATCAATACCACCTTTACCGGCGGGTGGACGCGCTACGCGGCGTCCTTCGATCCCCAGCCCTATACCAAAACGTTTCCCGGCGCCAACATCGACGTTACCGGCATTTTCCGCCTGCCGCAGCATATCACGGTCGAGGTATACGGGAACTATACGACCCGGAGCTATTACGCGGCCAACCGTGACGCGGGGAACGCGGCGCTGAGCCTCGGGATCAAGAAAGAATTGAGTGCGACCTCCAACCTGTTGCTATCGGTCACGGATATCTGCCGGATGCAGTACATCAATACGCTCGGGACGGTGACGCGCGATGCGTTTGCGTCGGATGTATGGGTGAGCTACCGGCCGGAAAGCTGGGTTCGGCCGGTCTTGAAGCTGAGCTATACGCGGTCGTTTGGTCCCCGCTAAACCCCTCTAGTGCGACAGGTTTTGGAAAAACTGCTGCAGCAGCGCCACGAGTATCGGCGAGCTCGCCGCCAGGATACCCACGAAGCGGCCCATGAGGCTTTCGAGCAACCGGGCGGGGGCGCCATCGGCGGGGCCCTGGTCCGGCATGGACGACACCAGCGCCAGCATATTGACCCGCACCGGCAGATAAAACAACAGGAGCAGCACGGTATAGAACCCCGCCAGCAGGTAGACGAAGTCGTACACCAGGAAGGGCGCCCCGGTCTGGGCCTGATAGAAACGGAACAGGTCGATGGAGTTGATGGCGGAGAAAAGGCTCCCCAGCCACACGACGAGGAGCGACAGGATGGTGGCCGCCACAAAAAAGAAGGCGTTAAAGGATCGCCGGAGCTCCTTATAGTCGCGGACGCAGGACTCGGCGGTAGTGGCGCTGAAGCGCTGGAGCACGATGCCCATGGCCCTGGCCGTGAGCAGGAAGCCAAACAGACAGCACGCTGCGGCGCTGTTCCCCAGGATGACGCAGATCAGCATCACGCCGCCAAAACCCTGCATATAATAGTCGCTGTCGATCAGACCGCCGGCGTAAAGCCGGCCGTACAGGGTGACCAGGAACAGTCCGATGGCCGCGACCGTGGCGACGCCGAGCAAAATGACGTTCTTCCGCTTGATGACGATCCCGTCGCCGCGCAGCTTGTCGGTCATCTGCCGGGATATCTGGATACAGAGCGGGATCACGAGCACCCACAGCACGATCTGGAGGATCGAGATGAAAATCCAGAACCCGGTGGCGGGGTACTTGCGGATGTAGTCTATCGGCGAGTAGCTGGTGTCCCGCCATAGGATCGAGGCCTTTCCGAATATATAAAAGCTCTTGGTGGAGTCCGCCGTGCTGGGGAGCTTGTACACAAAGGGGATGGAGTCGGGACGTTGCATCCCCCCTACCCTATCGATCAGACGCCGGAGCGAATCCTTTTCCAGGAAAATCCCATAGTTGGCGTTCTTGGTAGCCGAGTCGTTCAGGTATTCCACCCGGAGGAGCTCCATGAGCTCGCTGGCCGCCCGAACCCTGCCGGTACTGTCGGTGCGGGCGCTGTCCGCGCTGTACGCCTGTTTGAGGACGCGCAGGGACGCTTCGCGCTTCCTGATCGAGATGTCCCTATACCCCGAGGAACGGAAACCCGTCAGCGCGCCCGTGAACAACAGGCTGCCGAAGAAAAAAGCAAGGATGCCTACCAGAACGTAGACGGCTTCCCAGGGGAATCTCATGGGATAAATATACGTAACTTCAGCCATGCGTTCGCTGAACCCCAAGACCGGCTTCCGCGCCCGCGGCATCGCGCTCGCGCTATTGGCGGCCGTCCTCTGGGGGGTGTCGGGGACGTGCGCGCAGTTCCTTTTCCAGTACCGCGGGGTGAGCGCGGAGTGGCTCGTCACCGTCCGCCTCCTGGGCGCGGGCGTGGTGCTGCTGGCCTGCTCCCGCGACTTCTGGACGATCTGGCGGCGCGACGGGTGGTCGCTGCTCGTCTTCAGCCTATGCGGCATTGGCCTTCGCCACGCTCGGGACTTTTTTGCTGGTGACGCACGGCAGCTTCCACAGCCTGTCCATATCGGGCTGGGCGCTGTTCTGGGGGCTGGCGTCGGCGGTGACGATGGTTTTTTATACGGTCCAGCCGGTAAGGATGTTGCATACCTATCCCTCTTCGCTCATCATCGGGTGGGCCATGGTGGTGTGCGGGGTTTGTTTTTGTTGTATCGCGCCCCCCTGGAAGGTCCCGGGGCACTGGGACGGGGCCGGTATGGGTTGTCTGGCGGCCATCGTTTTGCTGGGCACCCTTATCGCCTTTTACAGCTATCTGACGGCGGTGCGCCGGATCGGGGCCCCGACCACGAGCCTGCTCAGACCCAGCCGTTCTTGATGGCCTTCGCGACGAGCTCGGTGGAGGTTTTACAATCCGTTTTGTCGAGCATATTCTTCCGGTGCTTGTCCACGGTTTCCTTGGCGATGTTGAGCCGCCCGGCGATTTCCTTGTTGAGC